>DASUVL010001221.1:0-2299 GCA_036379015.1 Niastella sp. | reverse complement strand
AGATCCTGTTTGATCTTTCGCGCAGGTATCAATAATTTAATGGAGTTCGCCGGCCGGTTCATGATCGTCGTACGCATCGCGCAATTGCTGCAATTCCTTTTTTAACTGGGTAACCAGGGATTGGTGTTTGGATGAATGAATTAAGTTTTTCTGCTCCTGTCTGTCTGTTTGCAGGTCGTACAGTTCCCATTCGTTTACCGTGTAGAAATAGATCAGTTTATACCGTTCGCCCCGGATGCCCAGGTGTGGCAATACTTTGTGGTCTTGCGGATATTCGTAATAATGATAATACAGATACGGACGATTCAGTGATGCCTGTTTACCCGTAATTACCGGCAATAAACTTTTGCCCTGCATTTCGCTAGGTACGGGTGTTCCCGTTATATTTAAAATGGTTGGGGCAAAGTCAATATTCTGCGCCATAACAGCAGTGGTTGTTTTTGGCCTGATGTGTTGTGGCCAGCGCATGAGCAGTGGTGTTTGCATGCTTACATCGTACATGAACCGTTTATCGAACCAGCCGTTCTCACCCAGATAAAAACCCTGGTCGCTGGTATACATAACAGCCGTATTATTGGTTAAACCCGACTCATCCAGGAAGTTCAACAGACGGCCGATATTTTCATCAACAGAAGCAACACAAGCCAGATAGTCCTGCATATACCATTGATATTTCAGCTTCAATAAAGCATTCCCGCGTGGCCGTAATTGTTGTAATTGTTTTCCCCGTTCGGCATAGATCGCTTTCATGCGGCTGCGATCGGGTTCGGGTATACGGTTCATAGTAGCATGGTAATAGGCAGTGTCAGCATAATCGGGTTTGGTTTCGGCATCATCCATTAAATACGCGGGGTCAACTTTCAGGTCGCTGCACAGTTTCATATCGCGTAAAATACTCATGGTTTGTATACGCCAGGAACTACCATGGCCCGCAGTATCATTATACAGGGTAGCTGGTTCCGGAAATGTTTTTAAATGATACTGTTCCAGGTATTTCAGCGGTGGTAACCAGTTACGATGCGGCGCCTTGTGATGTAGTAATAAAACAAAGGGCTTGCTGGTATTGCGATGCTTTAACCAGTCAATAGCTTCGTTGGTAATTACATCGGTAGCATAACCATTAACGGTGATGGTATCGCCTTTCATGGTTATGAAACGCGGTTCCACATATAAACCCTGGCCCGGTAATATTTTCCAGTAATCGAAGCCGGTAGGGTACCAATGCAAATGCCATTTACCGATAACAGCAGTTTCGTAACCGGCTTGTTGCAATAATTTAGGCATGATTGACCGGCTGCTGTCGAAAAGGGTATAATTATCTTTTAAACCATTTTTATGCGAATGCTGTCCGGTAAGCAGGGTTGCCCGGGCCGGACTGCAAATAGAATTTCCCACAAAACATCGGGTAAACCGGATGCCTTCGTTGGCTATGCGATCGAGAGATGGAGTTTGTATGAGCTTTTTATCGTAGGCGCTGATGGCATTAGCATCATGATCATCGCTCATGATATAGATGACATTCGGGCGTTGTTGTGCAAAACCATGCATGGACAACAATGCACTGAACAATAGCAATGATTTCATAAAACAGCAGATTGTTATACCTACTGAAGTTACTACGATTGAATGCTATTACTGTACTTTTAAATGGAATTTATTGCAGTTCTTCACAAAAATACCCGGCTTCTTGTAAGGTTGTTTCTACTGAACGTGGACAAAGATCAACAGATTCAATACGAAGGATTTTATCTTTATCATCCAGGTCAACATTCCAGCGCGTAATGCCCTGCAGGTTGTTAATATGTGGTGTTAAAGCAGAGATCTGCTTTTTAAAGCGTAGGTTGGTTTTAAATACAAGCACTTCCATAACGTCCAGGGCTGTATTAAAGTTCGGGTTTATTGGCTGCGTCAGGTTCATTGGTAGTGAAGTTTTTTTCATTAAAACGGCCACCCCAACCCCCACATCGGTTCTTCCATTCATTTTTGAACTTCTGTTGTTCTTCGGGGGTCATCTTTTCCCATTTATCCATCATCTTTTGCCGGAAGCGGTTTTTAAATTGTTCCCGTTTATGATGAAAGCCACCAAAGCCACTGAATAATATCTTGGATAATACCAGTATGCCCAATGCCTGCCAGAAGGTGATTGTTTTTACGCCCAGTACATTGGGTAGTATCGCATTCCATAAGTTCATTACTATAAAGCTGAACAACATGACAAATGCTGTAATGCATACCAGGATCAAAACAGCTTTGCCAAACCAGAATCTACGTTTCATGTTACACGTTGTTTAATAATTTA
>DASUVL010001220.1:0-2501 GCA_036379015.1 Niastella sp. | reverse complement strand
TAACATTACCGAACTTATCTAAAATTTTAACGGTTCTTATTTCTTTCAACCCTTTACCTGTTTTACTATTGACCGTATTCTTTACATTCAATGAAACTTCGCTTATAGTGGGATTCGGATAAACGCTAATGCTATTGGCATCAGGTGCTGCTGCCGCTGCCATACAACAACCACAGCCGTAGTTGATATCCTGGTAAAGGAAATCGGTGCTCGCACAATTGTTTTTTGCCTGTACTGACAATACATACTGACCGCGATAATCCAAATTGGTAATATATCCACCTATGTCAACTAGTTGACCATCCATATACCAATAATAGGTGGCGCCGGAAACATAAGGCGCCTCTGCAGTAAACCAGCCACCGTAACAGTCGTTGGGCGTGTAATTGACATTAATATAAAAACCAGGCCATGCAACCGTAGCCCTGTAAGTTATTAACTGTGTTGCTTCGGCGCTGGAAACCCCATTGCCATAATTGGCTTTAACCCCCAGGGTAATATACAGGTCAGCAGAGGTATTGAAATTGATCGTGGTGGAAGTGGTAGTAGTTGTGAGCGTTTGCTGGCTATTGGCAGCAAATACAACCCCGCTTGCATCTCCTGAGTATGGATAAATAGCATATGTATAGCTAATTGCCGCCGGTTGGGGATTAATAGAATATGTTCCACTGGGAGAATTATAGCAAACGTCTGGCGGATAGGGATTAGTGAAACTAACCGGCGGATAGTTTCTTGTTACATTCAGTTCTCTGGGGCGCTCCTGGTAACCACAACCAGTTGCTGTTAATGTAGCTTTTACAGTGCCGCCACTATAGGTATCGGTTGCAAAAGTTGCGGTAACTCCATTTGTGCTGAGCAGCGTCCAACCAGCAGGACATTCCCAAGCCACTGAAAAAGAACTTAATGGTAAATCGTAATAGAACCTGCCCGAACCGGTTTTGCTAAGGCTATAAGTGACCGTCTGATTTCCAATATCTACTACTTGTAAGCCGCTCACTGTATAAGGGTTCAGCAAGGCTTCAAGCCGATATTCATCAGAGGCAACAGGAGCAGAAACAGTACTTCCGTTTTTGTAAATCACTTTACAAACCACCGTGATGATCGGGGCACTGAGCCGAATAGTGGTTCCGCCATAACCTCCGGTCACGTCGGTAGTCGATCTTAGTAAAACATTATTTACGTACCAGTCGAATCGTTCTACCGCGTTAAACCCAGCGGGTATCGTATACGTTACTTTAAAAGCAAATTCAGTACACGGGTTGCTCGGATCAATATTCACATAGTTCTCTTCCCAAAAGCTACCACTCCGCAGTACGTACAGTTTTTCATTACTCGCATAAGCTGTTGCTAAAAAGGAAAAGACCATGAAAAAAAGTGTAAGTTTTTTCATACATAAATTTTAATGATAAATAGTATTAGGCTAACGCTTATGAAAGTACGATTAAAAATAAATGAAAGCGGAAAAACTAAGTCACAAACAACTTATTACCAATCACTTGTGCAGGATTATGCAAGTGACTCGTCTTTTTTAATACTCAAATAGGAAGCCGGCGACAGAAACCGCCAATCAGCGGGTACACCGGACAGTTTGGTGGAATATGGGACAAAAAAAATCTCCCCCGACTTCAGTCGGGGGAGAAATATAGTTGAATCTAGCTGAAAGTAGTCTACTCAGATTATCCTACGATGGTGGCTCCTTCTACCAGTACGGTAGTTTTATTGTTCAGCACTTCTACAAAACCACTTTGGATATCATAATGTGCCAGGTGATTACTTTTATCTTTTAACACTTTTACCCGGCCGGATTTCAGCGCACTTACCAGCGGAGCGTGTTTATCAAGCACTTCAAACAAACCGGTTATACCTGGCAGTTGAACACCATACACTTCACCACTGAACAGCTTTTTTTCCGGAGTTAATATCTCTAAATTCATAATGTGCTAATTTGCTAATGTGCCAATGTGCTAATTGAAAACCGTTTCAGATTGAACACATTTGCGAATTGGTTAATTACCCTTGTGCTTGCGCCAACAGCTTCTTACCTTTCTCAATGGCATCATCAATAGTACCAACCAGGTTGAATGCTGCTTCCGGATAATCATCTACTTCACCGTCCATGATCATGTTAAAGCCACGGATGGTTTCTTCAATCGGAACCAGTACCCCTTTCAGACCAGTAAACTGCTCTGCCACGTGGAAAGGTTGTGACAGGAAGCGTTGTACTTTACGGGCGCGGAATACGGTTTGTTTATCTTCTTCACTCAACTCATCCATACCCAGGATGGCGATGATATCCTGTAACTCTTTATAACGTTGCAAGATCAATTTCACGCGGTTAGCGCAATTGTAATGGGCGTCACCCACAATTTTCGCTGTAAGGATACGGCTGGTAGAATCCAACGGGTCAACCGCAGGATAAATACCTAAGTCAGCAATCTTACGGCTTAATACGGTAGTAGCATCAAGGTGGGCGAAGGTTGTAGCCGGAGCGGGGTCAGTTA
>DASUVL010001219.1:0-2885 GCA_036379015.1 Niastella sp. | reverse complement strand
AAGCCAGCGAAAAAATGGGCATCTCCCTGTCCACACTGAAAGACCATATGGCAAATGCGCGGGAAGCCATCCGTATATATGTTTCCAATCATAACTACATTTCCGTAGGCATTGTCCTGTTTTATCTTTGGAACCGCAAATAGCCGCTTCCCGGCAGGCAATATTGTCCCTGCGTAAAGATTTTGTTAAAAAATCTTATTAGTCCACCCGATACTTTTTCTCCTTCGAGCGTCTTTATTAAAATACATTTTGGACAATTCCTCGTTTTTTGCCACCCTATTCAGGAAATACCTGGACAATAGGTGCACTCCGGATGAAGTGGACCAGCTAATGGCCTTTTTGAAAGAGGATGCATATAAACAGTATGCTGGTGAATTGATTGAGCTACAGGCGGCTGCCCCCATGGATAACCATCGGCCGGTTGACATGGCCGTCAGGGAGCGGCTGGAACTACGACTTCAGGCGATACTTGGAACAGAAACGCCGGCGGCTATACCGGTACACCAGGTCCATTTCTTACGCCGCAACAGATGGTGGGCAGCAGCCGCGGCCATTATCCTTCTGCTCGGTACAGGTACCTATATATATATGAGCCGATCGCCTGAAAAAGCAATGGTGGTGCAGGTAAAGCCTGAAAGTCATATAAAGAATGATGTGGCGCCGGGCGGCAACAAAGCGATGCTTATTCTTGCCAACGGTACTGCCATTATTCTTGATAGTGCAGGGAATGGTATGCTGGCGCAACAAGGAGATGCTAAAGTGGTAAAGCTGAGTGACGGGCAATTGATTTATACGCAGGAAAACAAAAATGGCGGCAAGCCATTGACCATTGACCATTCACCATTGACCTACAACACTCTATCCACACCTCGCGGCGGCCAGTACCAACTGGTATTGCCCGATAAAAGTATCGTATGGCTGAATGCGGCATCTTCCATCCGTTATCCTACTGCTTTTGCCGGTAATGAAAGAAGGGTAGAGGTAACCGGTGAAGCCTATTTTGAGGTTGCAAAGAATGCCGCCATGCCTTTCACTGTAAAAATGAATAACGGCGCAGCGGTGGAAGTACTGGGTACGCATTTTAATATCAATGCCTATAACGACGAGCCAGCGACGAAGATCACACTCCTCGAAGGAAGTATAAAAGTGAGCGGCAAAACACGTAATGTCGTTATTAAACCCGGACAGCAAGCCCGGCTTACCGATCAGAATAATACGCTGAAAGTAGCAGATGATACAGATGTGGAAGAAGTAATGGCGTGGAGGAACGGTGCTTTCCAGTTTGGGGGAGCAGACATACAATCCGTGATGCGACAGATCAGCCGCTGGTACGATGTGGAAGTGGAATACAAAGGAAATATATCCCTGCATTTCGCAGGTACCATGTCAAGGAACGTGAATATATCCCAGGTGCTTGAAATGCTGGAAAAAGCAGGCGGACTAAAAACGGCCGTTACGGGAAGAAAAATAACTGTGACGCCCTGATTGAAAGATCCGGGCTCATTTAAAGATAGTGTAGGCTCAAAAGAAAACCGGGCTCCGGTGGAGCGGAACCCGGCGAGTAGAATGGGCCAACCATTTACAATTATTGCGGAACTGCTTATTGTTTAACCCAAACTAAAACAAATTTATGCTTTTTAAGGCTCTTTGTAATCCGATGCCTTTGGGCAGCGGGTATCTAACCAAAACATTGCGGCTTATGAAACTAACCGCTATTTTACTAATTGCGGGCTTAATGCAGGTGAGCGCCAACGGAATTTCCCAAACCGTTACGCTTTCCAAAAAACAGGCGCCACTGGCCACTGTATTCAGGGACATACAAAAGCAAACGGGGTACCGGTTCTTTTATACCCTCGAGTTGCTGGAAAATACCGGCAAAGTAGATATCGATGTAAAGAACGTATCACTGCAGGAGGCGCTCGACAAATGCCTGGCAAACCAACCGCTTGCTTACAGTATTGTCGAAAAACATGTGGTCATTGAGCGTAAAGTGCCAAAGCCACCGGTGACTGTTGAACGGTATACAAGAACCGTAAGGGGAACAGTTAAAGATGCTGATGGCACACCGCTCGTTGGCGCCAACATTATGGTAAAAAACGCCACCAGGGGCGTTAGTACCAATGCAAACGGACAGTTTTCACTTCCTGTAGAGGACAATGATGTGCTGATCATTTCTGCCGTAGGCTACCAAACCATTGAAATGCCGGTAGGCAAAGAAGAAACGTTGAGCATTGTACTACAATTGGTGAAACAAAGTTTAAACGAGGTGGTGGTAATAGGTTACGGCTCGCAAAAAGTCAGCAACCTCACCGGAGCTATAGCAAATGTTAACTCAAAAGTACTGGAAAGCAGGCCGCTTGTAAATTTAGCCCAGGGCCTGCAGGGCACTATCCCGGGATTGAATGTGTCGTTGGGTAATGGTGCGCCTGGACAGGGAGCTGCATTCAATCTTAGAGGAACAGGCTCATTGGCCGAAGGCAATGCGGCACCTCTGGTATTGGTTGATGGCGTGGTAATGGACCCAAATCTCATCAGTCCCGATGATGTGGCAGATGTAACCGTATTGAAAGATGCAGCTTCAGCCGCTATTTACGGAGGCAGGGCTGCATTTGGCGTGATATTAATTACTACGAAAAAAGGACGGCCCAATGCAGGTATGAAAATAAGCTATTCAGGCAACTACACATTGTCACGTCCCACAAGAATGCCTGAATACCTCAACGGACCTGAATACATCAACATGTTCAGGGCCGCGCAAAGAAATTCTGCCGGCGGTACTTATCAGAATTATACAGACCAGGATTCCATACTGGCTTTAAATTATTATAAAGATCCGGCCAATAACCCCAATGTATACGTTGACCCTGCCAATCCCAATTTGTACC
>DASUVL010001218.1:0-3295 GCA_036379015.1 Niastella sp. | reverse complement strand
GATGGGCCTGGGCGGGTGCAGCGGTATAGATATCGTAAATATCCTGAAAAAACAGCGGCAAACGGTTGAAGGGTTCCGTATGAAGATTGAAGGGGAGCGGGAAGCCGGTAAAGAACCCTCCATTTGGAAATCGGTTACCATTGTTTTTGAACTGACCGGGAATATTGATCCTGATAAGGCCCGGCGGGCTTGTGAGCTGTCGATGGATAAATATTGCTCAGTGGCTGAAACCCTGCGCCGCGCAGGTGGTGAGTTGAAATGGGACGTGCGGGTGAATGAGAAGTCGGAAGTCGGAAGTCAGAAGTAGGAAGTCGGAAATACAGCTGCAAGCTGCACGCCTCAAGCAAAAAGCCGAAAGCCGAAAGGCAAAAAGAGAAGGCAATTATTTAGCCAGCACCGGTACTACTATCGCCGTCTGTTGCGTCGCATTCCGCCATAGCGGAATACGCCATAGCTTTACGCGGCGGCGTACTTCAGGGTTCTGAGCGCTTATCGGCAATAGTGAATGGCAATCGTCAACTTACGACCTAATAACCAAATAACTCAATTATTAATAAACTCCTCAAGATTGTTTCTCTCCGCCAGCTGGCGGAGGCTGGGGGGTAACAATAAACAGTTTCCATGCATCCCATAACAAAAGCAATACGCATTCGTACCGATCGTACCAATGAAATGGAGCATTCATCGCCCCTGTTTTTAACCAGCAGCTTCACCTTCGATAATGCGGAAGATATGCGGGCTGCCTTTGCCGATGAAACCGATGATAACATTTACAGCCGTTTCAGTAATCCCTCGGTGCAGGAGTTTGTCGATAGAATGGTGGCCCTCGAAGGTGCGGAAGCTGGTTATGCCACGGCATCGGGTATGAGTGCCATATTTGCTTCGTTTATGGCTTTGTTGAAAAAGGGAGATCACCTGTTATCCTGCAACGCCATTTTCGGCAGCACCCATACGGTAATTACCAAGATCCTGCCCAAATTTGGCATCGAGTATAGTTATGTGCCAGCCGATAAACCGGAAGAATGGGAAAAAGCAATTCGTCCCAATACCAAAATGATCTATGTTGAAACGCCTACCAACCCGGGTCTGGATCTCGTAGACCTGGAAGTGGTGTCGGCCATAGCCAAAAAGCATAACCTTATTTTAAATGTCGATAATTGTTTTGCCACTCCGGTAAATCAACGACCCATTGATTTTGGGGCCGACCTGGTTGTGCATTCTGCCACCAAATGGCTCGATGGTCAGGGACGCGTACTCGGTGGCGTTATAGTTGGGAAAAAAGCGCTGATACACGATATTTATTTATTCTGCCGCAGTACGGGACCGGCCCTGTCTGCTTTCAATGCCTGGGTGTTAAGTAAAAGCCTTGAAACATTGGATGTTCGTATGGAACGTCATGGCAACAATGCATTGATGCTGGCCAAAGCGTTGGATGGACATCCTAAAATTAAATGGCTGAAATATCCTTTTTTGGCCAGTCATCCCCAGCACCGGATTGCCTTGAAGCAAATGAAGAATGGCGGCGGCATTGTTTGTTTTGAGCTGGCAGGTGGTTTACAAAGTGGCCGCAAATTCCTCGATAACCTGAAAATGTTATCCCTGACAGCCAATCTCGGTGATACCAAAAGCATTGCATCGCACCCCGCCAGTACCACGCATGCCAAACTCACCGAGGATGAAAGACTGGCCGTTAATATTACGCCTGGTTTAATACGTATTTCCGTTGGTCTCGAACATGCTGATGATATTATTAATGATATTCGGCAGGCTTTGGAAAATTGTTAAGACAACCGTGACACGGTTAGTGACCCCACGCCCAAGTGACGGGAATCATCATTTTGGGTGCTAAGCATCATAGCCTTGGTTTGATTATAGAGTTAACTTTATGACTGATTCTTTTTCACAATAAAAAGTTTTAAAAATTGAGCTGGTAAACGGGTTGGTTCTCCAACCCGTTTGTCTTTTATAGACGTCCCGGAAAATCGTAACTTATAGCCAAAAGCAGGGAATGAAACAGAAGGCACTGGAAGAAGCCGTTATCAAATACATGAACAGCATTGAAAAGCACAGCAACCGGCTGCCTGGAACTTTTGATCAAGAAGATATTCATGACCTGCGTGTTGGCTACAAAAAAATAAGAGCCTTTGTACGATTGCTGCAATTGGAAAAAAATGGCGGTGGTCTGCATATGCCCGATAAACTAAAAGCTGTTTATCAGGTCTGCGGTAAAGTAAGAGATCTGCAATTATTTCTGGCTGAGTTGCATGACAAAGCTATAGCTCCTGAAATACCGGTTTCAATAACCCGTTGGAACCAGCAATTGTTTACACACAAAGAACAAGCTGTAACCGCTATAGAAGCTGCAAACTTCAAAAAATTGCCTGATGCCATTACAAAAGAATTACCCCGTCAGTTACATGATGCAACCCTTACAAAGTTCATGCATCAAAAAGTGGCGGCTATTCATATTGTATTACTGGTAGCTGACAACGAAAACGACCTGCATACCATTCGGAAACAAGTAAAGGATATCGTTTACACCGTTCGCACATTTGAAAATGACTGGGGCATTCCGTTTCCCATCAGTTCCTGGAAAAGCGAAAAAGAATTAAATGATGTGGCATCCGCCCTCGGCGATTTTAACGATCAGTGTACAGCGGTTTCGTTGTTACAATCGGGTTATAGCAATGCCGGTAATGAAGATGAGCAAAGCATTTTACAGGAGTTGCATAATAAATGGTTGCATCAAAAGGAGGCGCAGCAACGTGAATTGTTGCAGCAGGTGAAGGAATTGAAAATGGAATATGCGTTTTGAAATCGTCAATGGTGAATGGTCAATGGTGAAAAACCGCTGCAAGCCACAAGCAAAACAACTTCTGCCCAGCGTTCCATCTATTGGCTTTCGCTTGTGGCTTGAAGCGTGTAACTGTATTCAATTATCACATTAGCAAATTATCATATTATCACATTATGCGATCACCTTCTCCATCTTCATACTCCGCGATCCTTTTATCAAAAAATAAGTATCATTGAATGCCTGATTTGTAAACCAGGCAGCTGCTTCTGCTGAATTGTTCATTTTAATAAAGGGATGATCGATCTTTACAAAATCCCCACCTACCAGTACAACCGCTTTCCAGGGATGTTGTTTTATCAAATCAATAATTGCCTCATGCTCCTGCATACTTTCGTCACCCAATTCGGCCATGCCGCCCAGCATTAAAACTTTGTTGTTGGCGTGTATGCCGGCAAAGTTTTCAATAGCGGCCTTCATGCTCGTGGGGTTGGCATTGTA
>DASUVL010001217.1:0-11527 GCA_036379015.1 Niastella sp. | reverse complement strand
GCCTAAAACAAAACTCAATTTCATGGCAAAGCAGCCTGAATGTGCAGCCGCGATCAATTCTTCCGGATTGGTACCTACTCCTTCTTCAAACCGTGATTTGTACGAATACTGCGTTTTGTTTAAAGTAGTGCTTTGGGTAGTCATATTTCCTTTTCCATCTTTTCCTGAGCCGTTCCAAACGGCAGTAGCTGTACGTTTCATGTAATTGTAATTTATTTTTGAAAAAAATTATAAGCAATGACCAACATCACCTGGGACGACTTCGCAAAAATAGATATCCGGGCCGGAACAATCACGGAAGTTAATAATTTTCCCAAAGCCAAAAACCCCGCCTGGCAAATAACCATCGATTTCGGTGAATTCGGCATCAAAAGATCTTCGGCCCAGATAACCCATTTGTATGAAAAAGAAGCGCTGGTTGGCAAACAAGTTATAGCCATAATGAATTTTCCACCTAAGCAGATCGCCAATTTTTTCAGTGAATGCCTGGTGCTGGGCGTATACACTGATAAAAAAGAGGTAGTTTTACTGACTCCCGACCGGCCGGTTGAAAACGGCTGGAAAATAGGCTGATCAATTTACAATTAGTTAATATAGGAACGTTCAATATGGTGGTATAACGATTGTATGTATGAATTTAAAAACACCAGATGAGCAAAAAAAAGTATGCAGGATGCATTTACTACATATTACCAATCGCCGGTAGGATTGCTACAGATCAGCGGTACAGGCCAGTTTATCAGTGAAGTGAAATTTATTGATGAACCAGAGAAAGTAACAGCCACAGCGAGCACTGCATTACCACCGATGGCCATTCAGGCGGTAGAACAACTGATAGAATATTTTCATGGACAACGCCGTTTTTTTGAACTGCCCATATCACAGGAAGGCACGGCCTTTCAGCAAAAAGTATGGTCGGAACTGATGAATATACCGTTTGGTAAAACCATCAGTTACCTGGAGCTCTCCCGCCGCCTTGGCGATCCCCTGGTGATCAGGGCAGCAGCGGCTGCTAACGGGCGGAACAATGTAGCGATCATCGTTCCCTGTCACCGGGTCATCGGTTCAAATAGTCAACTGGTGGGCTATGCAGGCGGATTACCCCGCAAGAAATGGCTTTTGCAGCATGAAAACAAGATAGCGCATGGGGTACAGACACTATTTTAAGATTTTGGGATTGCGAGATTTTTAGATTTATTAATTTGGAAAACAAATGCAGCCACCCGAAATCTCAAAATCCCCAAATCACTAAATCAGCAATATGATTAAAGTAGTACAAGGTGATATAACTAAAATAAAAGTTGATGCTATTGTTAATGCAGCAAATACCTCCCTTTTGGGTGGCGGCGGTGTAGACGGCGCCATTCACCGCGCCGGAGGCCCGGCCATTTTGGAAGAATGCCAACAGATCAGGGCCAGGCAGGGCGGCTGTGATACGGGACAGGCAGTGATCACAACAGCCGGAATGCTGCCGGCAAAATATGTGATTCATACTGTAGGACCAGTTTGGAACGGTGGGAATATGGGAGAACCGGAATTGCTGGCTGATTGTTATCGTAATTCGTTACAGCTGGCAGCAGAGAATGGGGTTAAAAGCATTGCTTTCCCTAATATCAGTACAGGCATTTACCATTTTCCCAAACCCGGGGCGGCAGCCATTGCCATTGAAACGGTACAACGGTTTATGGCAAACGATAATAGCCTGGAGGAAGTATCTTTTGTGTGCTTTGATGATGAAAATTATGCTTTGTATAAAGAAAGATTATTGTGAAATTGCTGATTTTGGGATTTCGGAATATTGTGATTTGGGAAAAAACAAAACATATAGAAATCCTGAAATCTCTAAATCAAAAAATCAGAAATTATAGATATGTCATTTAAAGCGCTTTGGATAACAGAAACAAAGTCCGGAACTTTTGAACGAAACATAGTTGACAGGAAAATCGATGATCTGCCTGGCGGCGAAATGGTTATCCGTGTGCATTATTCTTCCCTGAACTATAAAGACGCGCTTTCTGCTACGGGTAATAAAGGCATCACGCGCGAGTTTCCGCATACTCCCGGTATTGACGCAGCCGGCGTGGTAGAGATCAGTCGCAATGAACTGTTTGCTGTAGGCGATGAAGTATTGGTAACCGGTTTCGACCTGGGCATGAACACCTGTGGCGGTTATGGTCAGTATATTCGCGTGCCGGCCAGCTGGGTGGTTAAAAAGCCCGCGAACTTTTCGTTGAAAGAATGTATGATCATTGGCACCGCCGGTTTCACCGCCGCCTGTGCAGTCTATAAAATGGAATTGATGAAATTACAACCCGGCGCCGGTCCCATTGTAGTTACAGGCGCTACCGGTGGTGTTGGCAGTATGGCCATTTCCATATTATCAAAAGCCGGATATGAAGTGATTGCAGTAAGCGGTAAATCAAATGCCCTGGAGTATGTACAACACCTGGGCGCCGCACGTATAGAAGACAGATCTTTTGTAAACGATACTTCCAAAAAAACACTCCTTAAACCCCAATGGGCCGGAGCCGTTGATACCGTTGGCGGCAATACGCTGGCCACCTTATTAAAAGGCTGCCAGCCCGAAGGCTGTATAGTTAGCACTGGCCTGGTATCCTCACCTAAACTCGATACTACCGTATATCCGTTCATATTAAACGGGATTAGCCTGTTAGGCGTTGGCTCTGCAGGAACGCCTATGGATGTGCGCGTTACCATCTGGGAGAAACTATCAACCGACTGGAACATCAAAGACAAACTGGTTGCCATTGCCAAAGAAGTTACCCTTGAAGAATTGAACACTACCTATATCGACAGTATTTTGCAGGGAAAGATCATGGGCCGCATAGTTGTGAACCTCAACAACGTGTAACTATGGAGTTGTTGCAGTGGAAAGTTATGCAGGTGATCCCCGAAACACCTGATACCAAAACGTATATTTTGGAAGAAGCACATGGGAAGCCGGTTGTTTGGGATGCCGGTCAGTCAATTACTTTTTTGTTTACCCACCATGGGCACGAAATACGACGCTCCTACTCTATTTGTACAGCCCCGGGCATTGATAAGCATGTAGCCATTACCGTAAAAAGAAAAGAGAACGGTGAAATATCCCGCCATATTTTAAATACCTGGCACCCCGGGACCCTTGTTAGCAGTTTATCACCCGCCGGACGGTTTATTATTGAAACCCAACCTGCACAAAAACGGCATATCTGCTTTATTGCAGCAGGCAGTGGTATTGTTCCCATACTGGCTATGATCAAAAAGACTCTCTACCGCGAACCGGAAAGTCATATTACCCTGATCTATCAAAATAACAATGAACGCCATATTATTTATCACACCCTATTGCAACAACTGGCAACACAACATGCACACCGGTTCAACCGCATTGACCTGCTGAGCAATCCGATAAATGCTGAGATCAGACCTGCCCGCCTCAACAACTGGTTGCTTGAGAAATTGATAACGACAATTCATCCGCCAACGTCGAATACCACCCTGTTTTACACCTGCGGTCCCGAACCGTTTATGCGTATGGTGCAGTTTACGCTGCGTGTAATGGGTTTTAGCGAAGACCAGTTACGCAAAGAATATTTTGTTATTGAACCGGTACGTAAACCGGCATTTACCATGCCGTCAACGGTGCATACGGTAGTATTACATTACGCACAACAAACACATCAATTCACTACAGCCTGGCCCGATACCATTTTACAGGCTGCCCAAAAACAGGGCATCACGCTGCCTTATAGTTGCAATACCGGTCGCTGTGCTACGTGTGCAGCATATTGCCGCAAAGGTTCGGTAACCATGAGTAATAATGAAGTCCTTACCGATACAGACCTGCAGGTTGGACTGGTGCTAACCTGTACAGGCTATGCCACATCGGACCTGGAACTGGAGGTGTGAGCGGTGAATGGTGAATGCGCTTTCGGCGTTAAGCATTAAGCGTTTTGCGTTAAGCGTTTCGCATTTCTAAACGTAACTTGTGCGAGCCCGGTCAAGCGTAACCGGGTGTTTATGCTCACCAAACAGATCCAGGATCGCATTCACGCCCCGTTCTTTTTTAAGTGCATATTCAGCATCGGTGAGAAAGGTGAGCCAGATAAAGGCAACGTCATCATCCTCTATTTTGAATATGGGTTCATTATCCGTTTTAACAATCGATGTTAAAGTCAGCAGCGTTGTTAAGTCAGCATCCTGGAATACATCGCCCATGTGTATGGTGTGTCCCCAACCCAGGAATGTTGGAGGTTGCTGCAGGAAGGGAAAAGCACCCGCCCAGCGAAGCCAGTTGGCTATATCATCTAATTGCGTTTCATCTTCTTTAACATAAGCGATCATTTCTGCCCGCCTGGTATCAGTATCCTCTGCCTGGTCATCCAAAACCATCGGCGTGAGGCTCATCCCAAAAGTGGCCAGGGTACCCCAGGGACGTCCGGTTTTTTCTGCAGAAAAATAAGCGCAGCCAACCTGTGGACCCTCTTCATAAGGATCCCATAACAAAGTAGGTACAGCGCCGAAATGGTTTGTAAGATTTTTTAGAATGTTTGTATGGCCGGGACTCATTGCAATATGTATTTATATAATGGGGCCAAGATAGAAAAAATCTACCTGCCTTTTACCCGTTCAAAATACTTCCCGGTAAACTGATAGGTGATGATCTGTTTGGTTACGGTACCATCTTCTTTTACAACAGTCAGATGCAATTGATCGTCATCGGTATCGTAATAAATTAATTTTACCGGTCGCTCAGGATGGTCGGCTACAGAAAGAAAATCATAGGCAAAGCCTAATTCGTTGACAAGCCCTTTTTCCGTTTTAATTAGCCGGACCGACTCATTGATGTCATTATCTTCAATACAAAAGACCTTTACTCCCTGGAACAGATCTGTTGTTGAATGCATTTCATGATAGAGCCCGAGGTAATAGGTTTTAGTGTCCGTCTTCAATGTATATATATTGGAGAACCATTTACCTGTATTACCCTCATCAAGGTCGGCTAATTTGGAATAGATTTCATTATTTACCCGGTATTGAAGAACTGCATCAAAATAATGGTCTTTACCTCCTGCCCACGTATCCCAGGAATAGATCCGGAACAACCCATCTTCAGATGTTCTGATGACAAGCCCTTCCTTTTCCAGCGCTGCAAAATCGTAAATAAAAGTGGATCGCGCACTCGCAGTATAAGCTAATAAACTATTACGAAATGAAGTTTTGGCCTGCTTTATAGAATCGACATGGCCATTCACAGCAGATTGCAATTGCCTGAATGAGATCAATAATTCCTGTTCAATTTTCTGGGGAGATTGCGCATACACATGGCTGGAAATTCCAAAAAGGATAAATGAAATAAACAATCGCATTTGACAATATAGAAAAAAGACCGGGAAGATGCAACTTTGGAGTTTGTGGTTGTTGTTCTTTTGAGGGGTAGCTCAAAATAAATTTTGAGTCCCAAAGTGCCGCGACAACCACAAACAACAAACTATAAACAACAAACTATTTCAGCTCCTCACTCGTAAATGCCAGTGGCAACAAAGTGCTGGCTTTGGAGATTATATATATTTTTCCTTCCATACCTCCCAGTACCAGCCTAATGGGACGCCCTACCCTCATTTCATATTCCAGTAATGATTGCCGGCAAATGCCACAGGGTGAAATGGGATGATCACTATCACCATTACCAGCCAGGTAACTAATAGCTATTGATTCAATCGCCACGTTGGGATATAAGGTGGAAGCTGAAGCTAACAATACCCGCTCAGCGCATAAGCCCACCGGAAAAGAAGCATTTTCCTGGTTGCTGCCGGCTACAATTTCTCCATTGGCCAGTTTGGCTACAGCACCAACATGAAAATGTGAATATGGTGCATATGCATGCTCCGTTACTTCCCGCGCCTCATTGAGTAACCAGGCATCTTCTTGTGTTAACTCATCTATTGAATCATACACATCGAACGAAAATTTATATTCTTCTTTTTTCATATTCCTGATTTTGATTTATAACCTTAATCAGACAAAAAATCCTCCCCGCACAGCGAGGAGGACTATTAAAGATATGAAAGTTTCTTGTTTTTAGTTTATAGTTTCTGGTTTCTCTGTATTGTGCCGGCTGCTATTCGATCGGGCATTCCGAAATCAACAAGACTTCTAAAAAGGGCAGCAATTACAAACCACAAACCATTAATGTATTGTCCTGAACATCCGGTTCCAACGTACGCCTTTATCCCAACTCATCCAGATTAACCAGGCTTCCCCTACTACATGGTCCTCAGGTACAAAACCCCAGAAACGGCTGTCCTGTGAACGATGGCGGTTATCACCCATCATCCAGTAGTAGTTCATTTTAAAGGTATAGGTCGTTGTTTCCTGACCATTGATAAAAATTTTACCATCGCGCTCCTGCCAGTCGTTGTTCTCATATACTTTGATGGCGCGTTTATAACAGGAAATATTTTTGGGTGTCAGCTGAATGGTAGCACCCTTTTTAGGGATCCACAACGGACCAAACTCATCGGTACTCCACAAACCCAGGGCAGTGTCACGGGGAAAGATGCGGGGATCACCTACATTTTCCAGCTTGCGGGTTACATGTACACCAGGTATCTTTTTTAATATTTCCACTTCACCCTCGGTCAAATTGATCTGGAAACTGTTAGGGCCGGTTTGATAAAAATCAGGATTCATTTCATCGGTATTTAACCGGATACCAGCCTCCCGTAGATCAACATCATTTAAAATGGCATTACCGGTGGTAGTAACGATGTAATCGGTGGCAGACGTAGGTGAAATATAGGCCTTTTGACTATTTACATACAAAATACCATCAACGATCTGAATTGTATCGCCAGCGATGGCTACGCACCGTTTAATATAATTCTCGCGTTTATCAACCGGCCGGGTAACAACAGTATAATCGCTCCTTACAATGTCCCAAGCCTTTTGTTTACTAACTGCTTTCAATTCTGCTTCATTGGCAATCTGCCCTTTTAACTGCTGATATTGCCGCATTTCCTCAACCTGTAAAATATCGTAATACGGATCCTGCGAATCGCGTTCTTTAGTAAGCGTATCTCCTGCCGGAAAGTTAAACACCACCACATCATTCCGTTTAACCGGACTGGCAAACCAGCGGGTATAAGGCAGGTGAATGATCTCAGTATATGATTTCGAATTAAAAAAAGGCATGGTATGATGTACGAACGGAATAGCCAGTGGGGTATTAGGAATACGCGGACCGTAACTGAGCTTGCTTACAAACAGAAAGTCGTTTACAAGCAGTGTTTTTTCCATGGAGCCTGTAGGAATGGTATAGGCCTCAAACACAAAAACACGAATAAGGGTAGCTGCCACCACGGCAAACACGCCGGCATCGATCCATTCCCGCACGGTCGTGTTTTTATTGTTCTTTACCGCTTCGGGCCCCAGGTATTTTACCTTTTTATCCATTCCGATCATGGGGAAATACAAAACCGATAACAGGGCCGCCGCCGCATGGTCAAAGAACCTGAATCTACCGAACAATTTCACAAACTCTACCAGTAACCAAATGCTGATGAACCAGCCGGCAACCGGCAAAAACTGCCAGTAGAACCAATGCTTTTTTAAGCGGATCAATTTCAGTATCTCCCAGGTATTATAAAACGGAATCCAGGCTTTCCAGGAAGGAATTCCGGCTTTTTCGAATAATTTTGCTAGTCCAAAGGCAGGCAATTCGACTATTAGCAAGGATATTAGTATAATTACGAACAGATCGTGTAAACTCATTATGGGGCTATTTGATAAAAAAATCCGGGCAAAAATACCATATTAATTATCACAGAAACAGGCCAATAACGAACATTTTGCTAAAAAAGGCATAATTGTAAGCCAATTGACCCATTTATAATGAACAGTATTTCTCCAGTTGCGTTAGTTGTAATATCTTACCTTTTGTTACAATAAATATGAATCTGTTTTCCATCCGGGATATTGAAAATTTAACAGGTATTAAGGCGCATACTTTGCGCATTTGGGAACAACGGTACAACCTTTTCTGCCCCAAACGCAGAGAAAGTAAGCATCGTTTCTATGATTGCGAGGACTTAAAGCACCTGTTACGGATTGCGTACCTGTATAACCAGGGACACAAAATCTCCCACATTGCAGGCTGTTCGCCGGAAGAAATGTCGAAACTGGCGCTGGAAACCCGGCCAGACGCAGATAATTATGAAATTTTTATAAATCAGCTTACCGAATCAACCATTGATTTAGATCAGCCCCGGTTCGATAAAATACTCCATAACCTGGTATTACATGCTGGTTTTGAAAAAAGTATCACCTGTGTGTTATTTCCCTTTCTGAAAAAAATAGGGGTTTTATGGCTTACCGGCCAGGTAATGCAGGCCAATGCCCATTTTGCCCGGTCCCTTATCATTAAAAAAATGATGGTGGCTATTGATGGATTGGAGCGACCGGTTTATACAGGAGGCAGGCGGGTACTGTTGTTTACACCGGCTGGCGACCACCACGATATCCCCAACGGCGAGTGCCAGGAATTGCCCTTGCTGTTTATGCAATACATGCTAAAAAAGGAAGGCGTACCGGCTATTTACATGGGAAAGAATGTTCCGTTGACCCTGTTACAGCAGATATGTGGTCAACATCCCTGTACACAATTGTATTTTCTTATTATACCGAATTTGAATAAATGCGACATGCACGAGTACATCAAAAAACTCGCCGGCATGTTCCCCGATAAAGAGGTCGTTTTTTCAGGCCCCGAAGCCTGCCAGTGCAGCAGCGACTTGAAGAATGTGCGGTTGTTGAAGACGATAGAAGAGAAAAAAGTATTCTTGAAGGAAGGGCGCGGCGCAATATTGAATGTTGAATAATGAATGCTGAAGTTGTAAGTACTTCAACATTCATTATTGGTTATTTGTTATTCAATATTTTTAACGTTTAGGAACTACATACGCATGTACATCATCGGGGATAATGGTTTTGCCCGATAAGATGATCAACCGCTCTACCACGTTACGCAGTTCGCGAATATTACCCGTCCAATTATGTTGTTTCAGTGCTTCCAATGCCTCTTTTTCGATCCCCTTTTTAGGAATACCATAATCAGCACAGATATCGGCCAGGAATTTATCAACGAGTAAAGGAATATCCTCGCGACGGTCGTTCAGCGAAGGCACATGAATGATGATCACACTCAGGCGGTGGTATAAGTCGAGGCGGAAATTCTTATCATCTACTTCTCTCAACAGATCTTTATTAGTAGCCGCTATTACGCGCACATCTACACTGATATCTTTATCGCCCCCTACACGGGTGATCTTTCCTTCCTGCAGAGCACGCAATACTTTGGCCTGCGCGCTCAGGCTCATATCGCCAATTTCATCGAGGAAAAGCGTACCGCCGTGCGCTTGTTCAAATTTGCCTATCCGTTGCTTAACGGCCGAAGTAAAGGAACCCTTTTCATGACCGAACAGCTCGCTTTCTATCAGTTCGCTGGGAATGGCGGCACAGTTCACTTCCACCAATGGTCCGGCAGCCCGGTTGCTTTTCTCATGCACCCAGCGGGCCACCAACTCCTTACCTACCCCGTTTTCACCAGTCACCAGAATACGGGCATCGGTTGGCGCTACTTTATCAATGGTTTCTTTGATCTTGACAATTGGAGCCGATTCTCCGATCATTTCTTCCACTTTACTCACTTTACGTTTTAACACTTTGGTTTCGGTAACCAGGTTATTCTTATCCATCGCATTGCGAATGGTAATAAGCAAACGGTTCAGGTCGGGTGGTTTGGAAATATAATCATAGGCGCCTTTCTTTACGGCTTCAACAGCCGTTTCAATAGTGCCATGGCCCGAGATCATGATTACCGGCACATCAGGATTGGCTTCCCGCGCTTTATCTAAAAATTCAATCCCATCGAGCTTGGGCATTTTGATATCACACAACACCACATCATAGGCTTTTTCCTTAAACTTTTTAAGCCCTTCTTCCCCATCACCTGCTTCTTCTATTTTATAACCTTCATAGGAAAGAATCTCACTCAGGGTTTTACGGATAGCTTTTTCGTCGTCGATAATTAAAATGTTTGACATAGTTGGTTTAACAGTCTTTAGCTATGGAATAATTAAGTTTTATCATCTTATGGTCCTTCAAATGTAACAATATGAAATGGAACCTCCTCACGACAATTATCCTGCCGTTTTTACTTGTCAACTGCATAGAAAAAAAACCCAATACCCACATTCCCTTTCGTGCGCCCGCACCGATTAATACGATGCCTGCCACGGTGGCGGCCATTCCCCTGCCCGATGGTTTTAAACGCATTACTTTTTCTGCAGGATCGTTTGCCAACTGGCTGCGCAAAATAAGCATTAAAAAAGATACCAGGGTATACCTGTACAATGGACTGCTTAAACAAAATCAGCAAGCCCAATATGCCGTATTGAATGTTCCTGTAGGCGATAAAGACCTGCAGCAATGTGCTGATGCGGTAATGCGGCTTCGAGCGTCGTACCTGTACCATCAAAAACGGTATGCCGACATTTCCTTTAGCGATAACAACGGTAAAAGGTATGCCTGTCCGGGGCCGGTAGACAGCATCCAGTTCGAACGTTACCTCGAAAAAGTATACGGCTATTGCGGTACGTCGTCGCTCGAAAAACAATTATACCCAGTGTCAAATTTTTCTTCGCTACAGCCGGGAGATGTTTTGATAAAGGGCGGCTCGCCCGGACATTGTGTAATGGTGATGGATATTGCCGTTAACAACAGCGGAAATACCATCTATTTACTGGCACAAAGCTATATGCCGGCACAAAATATCCACCTGTTAAAAAATCCAATGGATAGTAATTTGAGTCCATGGTATGAACTAAAAAATGATAACTCATTCATTTACACGCCCGAATGGACGTTTACACCCCGTCAATTGCGCCGATGGTAAAAAGATAGGGTACCCATAAGAGTATTCCTACGTAAAACTACCTTGCAGTGTTAATGAATTCATATTATTTTAGAGCCATATCCTTTAAAAAACAATTTCTAACCAAAAATCCGTTACTTATGAAGGCATCTGCAGTAGATGTTCCAGTACACTTACCCTTAGCTAAAGTAATTACCCGTTTAATTCTTTTAGGTGGATTTATTCTTGGAGGCATGTATGGCCTGTTGGCCCTATGTTCTTTTGCATTAAAATAATTAAGCTTTTTTATTAATATCCAAAGCAAGCAATAAGCTGGACGAAAGTCTGGCTTTTTTTATGGGGGACTGAAGAGTGATAGAAACAACCTGTGGTAATTGGCGATTTATGCATGCTACAAAAAAAATTGGCAACAGATAATGGCTTTCGCCAGTTTCCTATTGCCAACTCGTTTATATAATTTCTTCAGCGATTTCAGCATGCGGCAATTCGTTTCCTCGTTGCCATTATGCCTTGTTGCCTCTTTGCCTTTTTTCTACTTATTCGTGTACATCACTTCTTTCACCAGTTTCACTGTGCGTTCAACGTTGGGTA
>DASUVL010001216.1:0-6644 GCA_036379015.1 Niastella sp. | reverse complement strand
TGGTTTGCCGTTTACTTTTTCGAAGTTGGTTTCATTTTCGGTATACAGGCAATCGCGCGGTGGTTGAAAATATAAATAATAGGTGCCCAGTCTATGATGGGTAGCTTTTACCGAATTTTTATCGCGCCAGGCAATGGATGGCTTTTTCTTAGAGGCATCATGACTCCAGCGATTGTAAAACCATAGTGTAGGCAATACTGTTATTTCCGCTGATTTGGTATGATGATTATGAATATTGATCTTGATGCAAATATCCTTCGAGTTGTGTTTTGCGTAGGTTACGTTTACATCAAAATATTCATTGCTATTGAAGATGCCGGTATCCAGGATCTCAAATTCCGGTTCTGTGCGTGATCGTTGCCTGTTGGCGGCCAACAGATCATCATAGGGGAATTTTTGTTGCGGGTATTTGTACAAATACTCCATGTAATAGTGGGTAGGCAAATTGTCGAGGTAGTAATACAATTCTTTTACATCCTCTCCATGATTACCTTCATAATTACCCAGGCCAAAAAGCCGTTCCTTCAGTATAGCATCTTTGCCGTTCCATACAGTAACAGCAAAACACAGGTTTTGAAAAAAATCTGAGATCCCGGCAATGCCATCTTCTCCCCAACGATAGGCGCGAAAGCGGGCCTGATCATGGGTAATATAATTCCATGCATCGCTATTTGGACTAAAATCTTCTCTTACGGTGCCCCATTGGCGTTCACTTAAATACGGTCCCCATTGTTCCAAAGGAATGTTCCTCGTGGAATTAACCGCAAGTCGTTGATGTTCTGCACTCATTCATGTTCCGGTTTTCTTCTACTTAAAAAATTTAATGCGCTGGCAAGCGACCGGCGGTAAGCATCAATTAATCGTTAATGGTACAATAATCCCCATTATGAAGTTACTGTATAGGAGGCACTTAAAGAAAGAATACCTTCCTTAATATGGCAGTAAATTAATAAATTATAAAGAAGGGATCGGGGTTTATAGATACCCAGGCATACTAAGAATCACTTAGTTTAGCCCTGTCTCTTCTCTACATTTAAAAATGGTTTTAACAGGTCAATAGGAACCGGGAAAATGGTTGTTGAATTATTTTCAGTGGCAATTTCTCTTAGGGTTTGCAGGTATCGCAAGGTAAGCGCACTGGGCTGTTCGCTTAAAATGCGGGCGGCATCCGCCAGCCGTTGCGATGCCTGAAATTCGCCTTCCGCAGCAATGACCTTTGAGCGGCGTTCCCGTTCTGCTTCTGCCTGTTTGGCCATGGCCCTTTGCATCTCCTGCGGCAGATCAATTTGCTTTACTTCAACATTCGATACTTTTATACCCCATGGTTCGGTATGGGTATCAATGATCTGCTGCAGCTTCTGGTTGATCTTTTCACGTTGTGAAAGCAGGTCATCCAGTTCAGATTGCCCCAACACACTGCGCAAGGTTGTTTGTGAGAACTGAGAGGTGGCAACCAGGTAATTTTCTACTTCTACTATTGCCTTTTGTGGTTGTAACACCCTGAAGTATACAACGGCGTTAACTTTTATCGATACGTTATCTTCCGTTATTATGTCTTGTGGAGGTACATCCATTACCACCGTACGCAGGCTCACCTTTACCATTTTATCAATAACGGGTATTAAAAAGATAAGTCCAGGCCCACGAACAGAGATCAGTCGTCCTAATCTGAAAACAACCCCGCGTTCATATTCGCGCAAAATGCGAATGGCGCTGGATAATACAAAGATCAGGAACACCACTATGACAATTGCTGATGCCGAGAAAGGTAATGTTTCCATATTAAAAGAGATTTAAACTGATGGTTCGTTATAGGGTTCAACTTGCAGGGTAAAATTCATAATACCTGTTACAACCACTTTTTTTCCTTCGGGTATAAGTGTTGCCGGCGATACGGCCTTCCATATTTCCCCATGCATGCGCACAGTGCCGGAAGGGTTCAACTCACTTATTGATTGACCAATTTCCCCGATCATTGCTTCCAGTCCCATGACCGGTTTTACCCGTTGGGCTTTTAATCCCATACCTACTACAAATAGAAAGAAAAGCGAGGTTACACCAACCGCTGTTATGATCACACTCCATGAAAGACTGGCCATGGCCCAGGTTTTATCCGTTCGAAAGAGCATCATAGATCCAAGCAATAAAGAAATTACACCGCCTATGGCCAGCAGTCCGTGGCTTACTATTTTTATCTCGAGCAGAAATAATATTACGCCAAAAATAATCAGGGCAAGGCCGGCATAGTTTACCGGCAATGTATGCATGGCGTACAAAGCAAGGATGATACATATGCCTCCGATGACGCCGGGAAAAATAGCACCCGGACTATATAGTTCAAAAATGAGTCCGTATAAACCCAGCAGGAATAATATATACGCCACATTGGGGTCGCTCAAAATATTCAGTATCTTTTCACCCCATCCCATTTCAAGCGATTTGGTAGAAGCATTTTTTGTTTGCAGCGCCACGGCTCCTGTACTAACTGTAATATTTTTTCCATCGATCTTATTCAATAACTCCTGTTCGTTGGATGCAATAAGGTTGATAACATTATTTTCCAGCGCTTCTGTTTCTGTTAATGAAACACTGTTAAGAACTGCCTGCGCCGCCCATTCCGCATTCCGTCCCCGTTTGGCCGCAATGGACCTGATAAATGCCATGGCATCATTGGTAGCCTTTGCGCTCATAATAGTATCCATTTCACCTTGTGTGGTTACGGGGTGCGCAGCGCCAATGTTTGTACCTGGCGCCATGGCGGCAATATGTGCTGCCATAGTTATAAAAACACCGGCCGAACCGGCATGTGCTCCGCCGGGCGATACATACACGACTACCGGTACCGGCGATTCCAATATATCGCTTACAATAACACGGGTGCTTTTCAGTAATCCGCCGGGCGTATTAAGATGAATGAGTAAACAGGTTGAACGTTCCTTTTCTGCTACTGCAAGAGCCCGATGAATAAAATCGGCTGTCGCCGGGTTAATGGTAGCATCTAATTTTATGGAAAGTACTTTTTGCGCATACAAAGGCCAGGGGCCTAGTAAAAGAAAATATAGTAAAATGCGCATCATAACAAAAGGAGAAGAGCTCTATCTGTAATTTACTGAAAATGGATGGTAATAGCAATTTTATAATTGCCCCGGGAAATTAGATAAAACCAAATATGTTATGTAGCCGGAAGGCGGAAAGATATTATATCTGAAATGCCCAACCGAGCAATAAGCAGATCAATACAATTAAAGGAGAGGGGAGGCGGGTGAATGTAAGCAACAGCCAGGTTCCCAATATAACGCCAACGTTCAACATACTAACGGTATGAAAACCGATAACAGAAATATCGCGCATCATATAGATAGTGCCGGCTACCATAATTCCTACTACCACGGCATTGATGCCTTCCATAGCCCGGTATACGATTACATAGCGTTGCAGGTTGTACCAAATGGGGAAAAAGAATAACACCAGCAGGGCGCTGGGTAAAAATATGGCAATTGATCCTATGATACATCCCAATACCTGCCAGGTATTGCCTTTATCTTTCATAGCCATGCCGCCCATAAAAGAGGCAATAGAAAATACAGGTCCGGGGATGGCCCTTACAATACCGGCGCCGGTATAAAAATTATCCCGTTCAATACTGATAACGTTTTCTTTCTTATTCAGGTTTTTCCTGATAACCACTACCGACTTGGGACGTTCAACATATTGTTCATACATCATGGGGATCAACACCTGTCCCCCACCAAAAACCAAACTGCCAAAGCGATAGGTGTTTTCAAACAAGTTGAGGGGGCGGCGATTGGGCCAGTCATTTTTTCTGGCCAATTCACTAATAACCCCCGCCAGTAAAAATATGATGGCAAACAACCAGATGTTACCCCATTTTATTTTTTTAACAGGTTGCGCTTTTTCAGGAATACGCTTATCACTGAGGTTGGTAACAAATCCGCCGATAACCAGCAACACAGGAAAGATCCAGGGCGATTTAAAAAGAAAATAGGTGGTAATGGTACTTACTACCATTATGATGCGGGTAATATTATTATGTATAGCTAATTTGAAAGACCTGGTTGCGGCAAAGGCCAGAAAGCCCACCGCCATGGGTTGTATGAACTTAAAGATGCCTTCACTTATAGACTTGCTATCGAAAAATTCCAGTAAGAAAGAAAAAGCCCCCATCAGCAGACAGGCGGGTGAAATCCATATCAGCAGGGTTAATATGCCAAGCGGAATACCTCCCCGTTTATACCCAATCAATGTTAATACCTGGGTAGAAGAGGCGCCGGGTAATAATTGACAAAAAGAATTATACTCCAGCAATTCCTGTTCGGTAACATCGTGCCTGCGATGAACGAACGTTTTCATCATCATACCAAAATGACCTTGCGGTCCGCCAAAGGCAGAAACACTATGAAGAAAAACTGCTTTCAAAAAAGGTATATGGCGCAGAATTATCATTCGCATTCATTCAAACCCCAAAAAAACACAATTTAGGCATTGTACTACACTTCGACGACTTATAATGATGGTTTCCAGCGCGATCTCGGTTCAAAATAATTCCAGCACATCGCCGACAGCCGGCGGGTAAGTACCCAGGCTTCATTTGAGTTATCCCAACTTTGATCGGTCAGATTTTTGGTAGTCACCGAAAATACGTACGGACCATGTGGCGCCATCACCAATAATATTTCACTGCGCGATGCATTTACACACCCATTTTTGGAGGCCACAAATATATACGGTGGAATTTCCGCGATCGCCTGGTCGTCATTAAAATTTCTTCCAAGCAAGCGAATCATTTTTTCACTGGCCTTTTTGCTGATCGCTTCTCCCCGATAAATTTTTTCCATCAGCGTACCCATTTCGCGGGGCGTGGTTTGCCCCCACCCATATTGTTGCCGGTTTGCTTCCCGGCCCGGCGTTCTCGAATTTACTCTTGTATAAACCATTCCCAATGAATCGAGGATCTCATTGATGCGGGTGCCGGTACCAGCCAGACTTTGCAACCACAAGCTGGCGGTATTGTCGCTGGTGGTTAACATCAGCATCATGACTTTATGTAATCCTATTTTTTCACCACTTTTAAATGATCCCAAAATATCTTCCCCGGCATATAATAAGGAATCTTTGTACTCGAGTAACTGATGGTAATCCAACTGGCCTTTTTCTATCTTATCCTGAATACCTAATAAAATAGTAACCTTAACCATACTGGCAGTTGGAAAAATCGAATCCGCATTGAACATGGCTACTTTTCCGGTACGCAGGTTTTTGACGTACACGCCAACATCGCCATGAAGCGTTTTCACCAATTCCTGAATTTTTTGTTCCAGCCGGTGATCGGTTTTTTGTGCTAATAAGGTATATGAAATAATGATAAGGAATGAAACAATAGTACTTTTTTTCATAATATGATTAGGTTCAATAAATTCCTCATGTGTTGTTTTACATGGGTACGTGAATGAGCCGTAAATCATTATATAACAAACTACGGTTGTCCGTTATCGATAGAACCCGTTTCTCTCTATTTCATCGATCACTTTATCAGGCATCAGGTATCGTATAGATTTACCCTGCTTTATATTGTTGCGAATATGCGTAGCAGAAATTTGCAGCAGCGGCGCATCCATGACAATAATGTTAGCTTGTTTGAAATTATTGATCACTTCATGACCGGGGCGCCGATAAACATAAATGGGGCAGTGCTGCAAAATGAATTCATAGTTTTTCCATTTGGAAAGGTTTTCAAAACTGTCGCTGCCCATGATAATGGCGAACTGATGCGTTGGATATTTTTCCTGCAAATACGCCAGGGTATTCACCGTATAGGATGGCTGCGGCAACCGGAATTCAATATCGCTGGCTTTTAATTTGGGTTCTGCTTCTATAGCCAATTGCACCAGAAACAAGCGGTGATATGAATTCAATAAACTGGCCGATTGTTTAAAAGGATTTTGCGGTGATACCACCAGCCAGATCTGATCAAGATCAGAATTCTGCAACATGTAATTAGCTATGATCAAATGACCATGGTGTATAGGATTAAATGATCCGAAGTAAAGTCCAACTTTCATCTGCAAATAATAATTGTAATTCCCGTTTTTAAAGGTCCTGAAATAATCGCGAGTAGCGATTCTTTTGCAAAGAAACAGATTCAAAAACAGTTAACGTGCATGAGAGGCGAGGGATCTGCCGCATTTTACTTCTGGGAGCACAAATTTTGCCGGTCACTAAAAACGCTGGCTTGTGCACGCTGCCTGGCGACTCCGGAACATGGTATTGTAACATAGGTGCATTTCCTGGCAACGGGATCATATAAGTTGTTAACTTTAAAGCGACCCTGCGTTGCATAGGTATAGCGCTGCGCAAACTGGAGGGATGTATTCGCAACTATAAGACATAAGTTTGAAACTTTAGTCCAAAAGTTTGAAACTTTGCATCCAATGTTTGAAACTTTCACGAAATGTTTTGAACTTTCCACACGATCTTTTGAACTTTCCATGCAATGTTTGAAACTTTCCACACGATCTTTTAAACTTTCCAGGCAATGTTTTGAACTTTCCACACGAAGTTGCAAACTTGTAAGGCAATGTTTGCAACATATGCCGCATAGTTAGCAACTTTTCAATGGAGCTTTC
>DASUVL010001215.1:0-4452 GCA_036379015.1 Niastella sp. | reverse complement strand
TAAACCGCCGTTGTGTCACACAGCCTGGAGCATGTACCGTGAAAAACACCTTTTTTTCGATATGTTAAAGTTTGAAAATAAAGGCAACAAGGTCCCGATGCATCGGGAGCAAAAAGGCAACGAGAAAGAAGACTCCGCAAGATCTTCGATTGTAGGGTCAACTACAAACAACAAACAATAAACCACAAACTTTCCAGGGGATTGGCATGAAGAAATTTGCAGTCATAGTTGCCGGTGGTTCCGGGTTGCGTATGGGAACATCCATACCAAAACAGTTTTTGCCCTTACGTGGTAAACCGGTGCTATGGTATTCGCTCAATACTTTTTTAGCGGCCTGGCCCGATCTGCAGATCATTCTGGTGCTACCAGAAAACCACTTGCAAACCGGGCATGAAATTCTACAAACCACCAGCGATCCCACCCGTATAAGTATCACGGTGGGTGGCGAAACCCGTTTTCATTCGGTAAAGAATGGTCTCGATCAAATTCACGAACAAGGGATTGTTTTTGTGCATGATGCTGTTCGTTGTCTGATCACTACCAGTCTCATTCACCGTTGTTATAACAAAGCACTTGAAAAAGGAAATGCCATCCCCGCTGTTCAGCCCATTGATACCCTTCGTATTGAAACCGCGGAGGGCAGTCAATTGATCGACCGACAGAAAGTGCGCATCATTCAAACGCCGCAAACTTTTTACAGCGATATAATTAAAAAAGCGTTTGAACAGGCATACGACCCATCGTTTACCGATGAGGCCAGTGTGGTGGAGAAACTGGGTGTTACCATTCAACTTATTGAGGGCGAATCAACCAATATCAAAATAACAAGGCCATTGGATATTCTGGTGGCTGAACAGATCCTGGAAGAAAATAAACACTCTTAATACCGGCGGAACCCGCTTTAAACATCCATTCTATTAAACAGCTACTTATTTACATACTCAAAAAAGTTAGGCTGTATCATTTTTTGCAGGGCAATTACAGACACCTGTTGCACCAACTGCATCATGCCCGGCTCTTCTTACATTATAATGCTTATAAAGGGAAAGGTTTTACCTGCAATTGCTGTGGCAGGCAATATGAACGGTTTGCCCCGCGCTTTCCTGATGAACGCGATCGCACCGCACTCACAAAACACCAGGTTATTGCAGGGTATGGCGAACAGGTTTATTGTCCGGGTTGTATGTCAACCAGCAGAGAACGGTTGATGATCGCACTATTTTCAACAAGGATCGCTTTAACCGGTAAAAAGATCCTTCATTTATCACCAGAACCCAATGTGTTCCGGTTCCTTAAACAACAAGCCCACCTTATTACGGCCGATCTTATGCCCGGGTTCTATCAAAAGATTGACCCCAAAATACAATTTGCCGATGCCACCCGTTTACCGTTTGCTGATAACTCCTTTGAAATGGTTATTGGTAATCACATTATGGAACACATTCCGGACGATCGCCTGGCAATGCGTGAAATTTATCGCGTTTTACAACCCGGTGGTATTGCAGTTTTACAAGTGCCTTTTTCAGAAATTATTCCCAACACGCTGGAAGAGCCCAACATTCATGATCCTAAACGACAGTCGGCCCTGTTCGGACAAAAAGATCATGTACGCATTTATGCGCTGAACGATTACCTGCACCGGTTACAGGAAGCAGGCTTTCAGGTACAATACCTTTCTTATGATTCATTGAGTGACTTTTATCAATACGCTATTCAACCGCAGGAAGGATTTATTTTAATAACGAAGTAACAGCAACTATTCATATTTCGATTTCTTTATCCATCGCAGTATTGGCGGCAGATGGTTGATGGTCAAATGCGGATACCAGGTAAGCTGACCGCCCAAACATTCAAACAAAAATGCAATGCCCGGCACATCAGATCCTTCAAAGTCGAACAGGTATCCGGTACCTGCATATTTTTTGATCAGACTGTCCAGTACAAAATAAAAAGCACCGCATTCATTTGACCTGGGAATGTTGCCGGCCAGTATGCTATAGATCCTTTTATTATGTACAATATTTATTTCGCTCGCAACGATGGTTCCATCCGCATCGATCGCCGCTATCGTATTACATGACTCTACATAGGGATGTGCCGTTTTGAAAAGCTGAATGAATTTTTCATAATCTGCCATCGGCACTTTGTCTTTTTCTGCCATCATGCCGTAAGACAATGCTGCTATTTTTTCAATGGCGATCCCTTCTGTGATCTGCAGTCCCGCTTCCCTGGCCTTTCTTAGTTTACGGCGGGCATGACGGTTGTAATTTTGTTGCAATGCTTCGTACCCACTGGTGAGGGGCAACACATAATTCCTTCTTTGTGTTACAAAATGACTGTCCAGGCAATTATTGGCGACATTCAGATCTATGTCAATCAATTTGAATTTATGGGGAATGCTATTGATAAAAGTTTCCATCATTGCCCGGTCAATAGGCATTGATGAAAAAACCCCCAGGGGCGAAGTAACAAAAGGCTGATACAGATAATAGATGCCGAATTTTTTGCGCCAGGTCAGGGGCATCACCGCCTCATAATCACCCAGCACCAAAGCATCCCACTGTTTGGCCATATTATCGAGGTAAAATGACCGTGCATACACCAGCCCGTTGACTGCATTATCAATGCATTGATCCCATTTAGCGGTATCAATCTGGTGCCGATGCAGATATTGAAGGTTGCCGTGAAACATGTTCATTACAGGTGTGCCACACTTAACTTTCGATGCGCCAACAAGTGTGGCACACCTTATTAAACGCCTTATTAAAACGGGATCTTATTCAGCGTTGCCTTACGTATATTAAACCGGTGTATGTCAATACTAAAGGATATCTTTTTAAAGAATGAATTTTCATCCGGAACTGTTTTCAGGTTATCCCTGAACTCTTTGCTGTATAATACCGGTGCATAAATGTTAAACAGACCGTTGTACAATGACAGTTGCAAACCGGCTACATATAAGAACCGGCTGGTGGCCGCGTCTTTTTTCCAGGCTTCGGCATACGTTCCTGCATCAAGGAATATTTTTATCGGAAGGTTCACCGGCAATAACCCTTTGGGTAATGTTGTATTCAGGTTCACAGAAGCGATCCAGTTATCGGAACGTCCCTGCAATCCCTGAAAAAGATCGGTGCGCAATTTTAAGCCACCATCACGCATCATGATCTGCTGACTTAATAGTCCATCAGATTCGTTGCGCCCAATAAAATAATTGCTGTAGGTATAATCTTCATTGCCCCGCACCGCGGTTAACTTAGGCTGATATACCTGCGTACGGAATTGTTTTGACAATGTTTTTTCACCTATATAACCGAATTTGGCAGCAAACAGCCGCATTTCCAAACCACCGGTTTGGGCATAATTAAAGAAATAATTTCCGGTAGCCGTTGCCCGGTAAAACCCATCACCCTGCTGCACCTGCAATAACACATCGTATGGATACAACGTCCGGTAATCGGTGATATTGAAACTTAACTGGTTCAGGTAACGGTGAGTTGTTTGGCCTTTGGTTGGATAAAACTCGCCATCACTGCTTTTCAGTGTATACCTGAATTCATTTTCCCATATCAGAAAAGTCCGCCACTCCAACCATTTTTCAACACTGCTGCGGAAATTTTTATTATTAAATGTTAATCGCAATGCGGGCGCTATTTTGTAGAAGCCGGCATGTATCTTATTCGAATTGCTGTCGGTGCCATCAAGGGTTGAAAACCGGGCGCCGCTTACAGACAGATCAATTTTCCTGAAAGCATTGTCGGGCCGCCAGGTATAACCGATACGCCCAATACCATTTATTTGTTTGCTGCCGGTAGCATACATAGGCGCCGCAAAGAATTGTAGTTTGTGAGCCGGGAAACTGTAGTTGTGCAGGACCAGTCCGATCATAAAATGATCGTACACGTTATAGCCCATGGCAGGCATCCAGTTAATATAATTTATACTGTCATAATCGTTGAAGGAGAACAAAAAAACAGGCTTTAGTTTTTTATGGCGGGCAACAGGCGTAATGCCGCCTTTTTGCTGTAGCGAATCCAAAAATGCATGAATGGCTTTTCCATCACCTACCCGAAAGCTTTGTTCAAAATCCTGCGGATAAGGATGTTTGAATTGCCATTGCCGGTAATAAGCCTGCATGCAGCTATCGAATCGTTGCGTACCTACTGAAGTTTCCAGGTGCTGTAACAAAATGCCCGTTTTCAGGTAGGTCATCACCATATAATTCACATAAGTGAAATCAGGGGAATGGGTGGCAATGGGCTGATCACTTTTTATTTTCGCCAGGGCATCAATGGGCAATGCTTCCACGTTATCGGGCAATCTTTTCTGAACCCATTTCGGATAATCTAATCCCCGATACTTCAGGGCTTCATACCTGTTATCGTAATAGGTGTTCACGCCTTCATCCATCCAGGGATAATCCCGTTCATTACTGCCGAGTATTCCATAAAACCA
>DASUVL010001214.1:0-9603 GCA_036379015.1 Niastella sp. | reverse complement strand
AGATCCTGTATATTCCTTCCCCGCCACAAAAGAAAATATTTGTTATTTTTCAAAGAGATTTTATAACGAAATTGCTGGAGAGAATACTTTTCTTTTTACAAGGGCTATGGAAAGTATAAATCATGAACGGGTAGATTTTTTTGAGACTGAAATTAAAAACGGGCGTAGACCGCTTGCAATTGTATTAAGAAAGGAATTTACAGAGGAAGGAATTAATTATATCAAACATAATAACTCAGGTTGGTATATAGTTGACGGGCACCACAAATTATTAGCATATCAAAATCTAAACATTCAACCACCCATTCTCAAAATAAAGCAAAAGGTTTCAGAATCAGCATATAATAATTTCAATCTATTGGAATTAAAAAATGTATTACTGAGATGTCAATATGATAATATAAAAAAAAGCCTTGACTACTGAGCAGAACTGCAACATACAGCGATCAAGGATCAAACCGCGTGGTTCAACCTGGGAGCATGGATCATCAACCATACGCCAGGGTTAAAGCAATCGTTAATTTTTCATTCAAAATCTTACTCATCATCCTCCTCCCCTTCTTCATCTTCATCCTCCGTTGACATATAAAACCAGTCCACATCAAGATGGTCTGTCATGTTATCAAACCGCTCCCGGTGATTGGTACCGATAAAAATACCGGAACAATTTTGCTCGTTGTCAAATGATAAACTGATCATTTCGGCATAATCCCGTGTAAAGGTCCGTTGTGAATTATTGGAAACATCGGCAACCTCCTGCCAGTTATCTTTTATATAACTGACCACTTCCGGTTTTATTGTTTCAAGACAGTTGGCATTGTATGTCAACCCGCCTAAAACGCCATTGTATACCGCCAGCATCAACAAACAACCTTCAGTGGTCGGCGACTCCAAATGCCAGTCCGGATTAAATTCATCAGAAGAATAATTGCCATACACTGGCGGGTTGGAGTTTGACAGGTCCTCTTTCTTAATCCCCCAGGAAACTACCGCCTGGTTTTCTTCATAAAAAATTAAATACGCATCCTGTGAAAAATAGATCTCGCCACCAGGTTGTAACAGTCTGTTGTGAGAATAATTGATCGCTTCGTGCTTCCCCAACGTTAAATAGTACTCGCGTAGTTTGGCGGGCAGTACAATTCCCAACCGCTTTTCTAATTCAACGATCTTGCTTTCTTCAAATCCGAAATTTTCATTTTCGGGCACGTTATGTAAATGCCTGATCTTTTGGAGGTATGTCATGTCTGATATCTATTCATTTAAAATAATAAGCGAATGGTATTTTCCTGCGGGGTCATCCGCCACACCGCGCCGTTGGCGTACATCCATCAGGTTGAAGTTATATAATAAACCTTTTTTCACCAACCCGGGTTACTCATACCAGCTCCAAACATTAATCCTACATTCGTAGAGCTAACGCATTCGTTTGTATATGAAGAAAAAAAATCATAAAAAATCCCGCCATCAAACGGAAACAGGCCCGGCATTGTTATTAATAGTGTTATTTTTTTTTAGTTGTAAGTCCGGAACTGCACAGTCCGGCGATTTTGTTGCTGTTGACAAGGTGGCCAGCGACTTTACCACTTTGCTGCAAAGACCTGTCACCAGTTTCAGGCCTTCCTTTCAGGTTACGCGTACCGATTCTGTTTTAATTGAAAAAGGATTTATTTATTCTGAAGCCAATGAGAAAATACCCATACTCATTTACAAACCGGTTGGTACCAGGTTGAAGTCCTTTCCCGTTGTCATTTGCCTACATGGTACCGGAGGCAACAAGAACCAGGAAGATATAAAGCGGTTTTTGTATAAATTTTCAACTATGGGCATTATGGGTATCTCTATTGATGCCCGGTACCATGGTGAAAGATTGACGGATAGTTTAAAAGCAAAAAACGGGTATGTGGGAGCTATTACCCGGGCGTGGCAAAACACCGATACCAGCCACCAGGAGCATCCGTTTTATTTTGATACTGTATATGATTTATGGAGGCTGACAGACTACCTCATCACCCGACCCGATGTACAGGCCAATCGCATTGGGATGACAGGTATTTCTATGGGAGGAATTGAAACCTGGATGGCTGCTTCTGTTGACAAACGAATAAAAGTAGCCGTACCTATGATCGGTGTTCAGAGTTTTAAATGGTCTCTAGATAATGATAAATGGCAGGGACGTGTGGGCACCATAAGGGGAGCTCATGAGCAGGCAGCCAAAGATGTGGGTGATACATCTATCAACAAACAAAACATACTTCAATTCTGGAATAAGGTAATACCCGGGATCACCGGCGAGTTCGATTGCCCTTCTATGATAAGACTTTTTGCTCCCAGGCCATTATTGATATTAAATTCAGAAAAAGATATGAATTGTCCGCTGACCGGCGCAACCATCGCCTTTAAAGCAGCAACAGACGCTTATCAAAGCGCCCATGCATTGGATAATCTAAAGATTTACGTTGCCCCCAATACACCGCACCGGGTAACACCCGAGCATGAGCAAATGATGTTTGCCTGGTTTGTTAAATGGCTTTGAGCCAGACAAAGATCGCAAAAGGCCCCAACCACCAGCTGGCAGACAGGGCCTTTTATTTATAGCGTAAAAAAACAACGCTGATCAAGAGGGTAATGACAACAACGGTACATTGTTGCCGGAAGCCATCACCCTGGTTTTGCTCCGGTGAACTATGGAATCCCAGAACCCGTATTGATATGGCGCCATAATGAGCAGGTCCGCATTGGTTTCCTTTACCTCATCCTGTATGGCATTTATGATCTTACGGGATTGTACATTCTTATAGTAGTAGCTGATGCCTGCAAAGGATTTGTCAATAGAATCATGTTCTTCTTCTGCCCCCTGAAGTTCTTCTATTTTATCCTTAACATAAAACACTTCTACCGTTGCACCGAACGCTGTTGCTGTTTCATGTACGTTTTCCAGCACTTTTTCCTCAACGCCTTTTTCCATATCACAGGCAAACAATATTTTGTGAATGCCATGGTATTTGGTGGTAATAGGAATAGCCAGCAATGGAAGTTGCAATTTATGAATGGTAGATGTGGTGGTGTTGCCCAATAGATCCTGTTCAACAGATTTATTGGCCATGCCCATGACCACCGCAACAGCCTCAAATTGGTTGATGCAGGCTACCAGGCTTTCGTAAAAATTACCTGTAGCCAAATGAGGCGTCACTTTTATAGTATACTTTTTACTGAGCGCCAGGGCCGCTTTGTTCAAGTTTGCCTGGTATATTTCCAGCATTTCGTCAATGGCGCTACCGGATGCCCTGGCATTTAAAACATGAATAGAAATTTCGAAGTAGTTAAAAAGGATCAGTTCGTGGCCTTGTTCCGATGCCACCGCTCCGGCGTAATCAGCTGCATTTTCAGCTTCCGCCGAATAATCAGTGGCGATAATTATCTTCTTCATACAAGTAAGGGATTGTTTCACATTTAAAACATTACATGTTCTAAATTGTTGATTGTACCGCTTGATTTTTACCCGTTTTTTTGTCGAAAATACATTTAAAGGGTCTCCAACCACGAAGCCGTTGCCTGGTGTTTATATGAGGATGAAAAATATAGTGAAGGAAACGTTGAAACCCATGCCAAGTTTCCGAAATTAGAGATAAAATGTTTTACCCATAAAACACCATAGGCATGAAAAAACTCTTTTGGTTTGGTTGCATAGGCTTACTGCTTTTTGAAGCAGCCAATGTATATTTTATTATGCCAATGCCTGGCAGCCAGCGAATGAACAGTATCGGCGCAGCTTATTTTTTATATCAATGGCGCTGGGTATTTCGTAGCTTATTCGGGTTAATGATAATTATTGGGCTTGTAAGAGCTACATGGCGCAGGAAATGGGCACTGATTATTCCCATTATTATTCTTACCGGGATTATTTATATGGTCAATTTCAAAATGGCAGCCGACGCCATGTTTAAACAACCTCAGCAGGTTGTATTGGCCAGCACAAGGGAAAATAAAGTGGATAGCAACCGGCTGGTAATCGGTGTTTCTATAAACGGTGAAGCGAAAGCTTATCCCATCCGGTTTTTAGGATATCATCATCATGTGCAGGACGTAATTGGTGGCAAACCCATACTGGTTACCTATTGCACCGTCTGCAGAACTGGTCGTGTATTTGAGCCAATCATTAATGGGAAAAAAGAAACATTCAGGTTGGTTGGCATGGATCACTTCAATGCCATGCTGGAGGATGCAAACACCAAAAGCTGGTGGCAGCAGGCAACCGGCAAAGCAGTAGCAGGAAAGTTAAAAGGTCAGCAATTGCCGGAAGTGCTGAGTATACAAACGTCTATGACTAAATGGCTGGAACTATATCCCGACTCAAAGATCATGCAGGCTGATTCTGTTTTTATTACTTCTTATGATACTACGTTGAAATATGAGAGCGGCACAAGCAAAAAAAAGCTCACGGGAACTGACAGTCTTTCATGGAAGGATAAATCATGGGTGATAGGCGTGAGATCCGCAACCGGAAGTAAAGCCTATGACTGGAACCAATTAAAAAAGGAAAGGATCATCCACGACAAATTAGATAATACTTCGCTTGCTGTTGTGCTGGCTTCCGATAACAGCAGCTTTTTTGCATTTGAGTTGCCTGCACCTGGTGCTAGCTTATTATTGATAAATGATACCCTTCTCTTAAACAACAAACATTTCAGGATAGACGGCAAAGGGATTGATACTGCTTATTCACTGAAACCGTTACAGGCCTACCAGGAATTCTGGCATAGTTGGCAAACGTTTAATCCGGGTACGAAAAGATATTAAACGTTCCCTTCGATGTGATCAACATTATTTAAGTCCCAAACTCCTGTACCTATCCCCTAATATGTTTATATACTTTTTCTTCGCATCATCGCTCAAAAAGCTGCGCTCTACCAATTCCATGGCTTTAAAAGTTCCCTGCATGAGTTCGTTCACCACATTCCGGGCCAGGGCAGGATTGATTCCAACCATTTCGGCAAATACCACGAAGGACGTGCCGGTATAGGTCCCGAAATTCAAATAAGCCTTTTCGTTATAGTCGCCTTCGTACAGGCCATCGCGCAGAGCCAGCGGGGTGTCGTCGATGTGCAGGGCTGTGCATAAAAGATCATAAGCCGGCGAGAGCATGAAATCTCCCTGCTCCGTTTCCATCAGGGAGAAATTTTTAAGGTGAGCGTCTCCGTTTGCAATAAGAAAATTAAATACAACAAGGCGGAAAAATTCCAGCAGCGCCACCGGTGTTGCAGCCACATGTCGCTGGATCTGTTTAGCAATATTCAGGTAGGAACCATTGTATTTAAAACCATCCCCTTCTGTTTCAGGTGTCTTTGCCAACAAGGTGGCAAAATCCTCCACCTGGTATTTCCCGGTTCCATCCGGCTTGTAATCGAAGCGCCGGGTGATATAGGCAGGAGATCCATTGTCAAAAAAGATCATGCCGCAGGCAGCCGTTTTAATACCGAATACCTGCCGGGCAATCTGCATACTTACATGCTCGTTTGCCGGCAGATCAGTCACCCTGTCCAACCTTTGTGCTGGCACTGGCTTCAAAATATGTGTTCCACCAGCTTCGGTGAGGAGCAAACTATTTTTCTGAAGCCGCAAACTGTACTTTTCCTGTACCCCACTGATACTTATTTGTTTTTTTCTCTCATTGAACTCGCGAGTAAGCTCACTGCTTTTACCTGGCGAACCGAAAGGGAGTATGTGTGATACCTTTTTGGAGCGGCTGCCAAACAGGGCCTGCTGCGCGGCTGGACTGTAAGTGGTAAAACCAGGCTGCAGTGTGGAGGGGCAATATTTAATTTCCGGTAGGCTCATGAATTTCTTTTATGGTCAATGGTCCAATAGTCTCGCTCATAGCTGTGGCCAATAACAAACTGAAATAGTCGTTTTCATCAATTTTCAACAACCTGTTCTGAATGGCTTTGTTATCGCCTTCGCTTAGCATATTCACAAAGGCCGGGAATAGAACGTTGCTTTCATATGGTGCTTCCTGAAACGGCAATGTGAGGCTGATTGGCCTGGTTCCAGGTGTGGACAGGTAGTTTTTATCATAAACGAAACGGTAGGTGCCGGCCGATTTGGACAGAATGCCGGCGAGCCTGCCATTGTATAGTACTTGTGCTGCTCTCATCCATTATTGTTTTGCGAAAGTTCTTTTAACATTAATTCCAGCCGCAGCCCAAGTGGGTCAATAAGACTGATCAGGGTGTCCAACGAAGGATTTCCTTTTCCCTGCTCCACAAGCTGGATGGTTCGGCTACTGATACCGGACAAGGCGGCCAATTGGGTTTGCAGTAAGCCCAATAATTCCCGTCTTTGCCGAATTGCGTCACCCAGTTTTATCAGTGAATTGCGCATTATACTTCGCTTTTGGGTGTAAATTAGCTAAGAAAAATTGTATTATCAATAAAAAGCGAAGTTTACTGCGCTTTTTATCATTATCACCCTCTCCCTTCCCCCGTTCAAATCAATCCCGTCACTTATGCCCGGTTGATCAACGTTTCTATATTGTTCACCTGGAATTTGTGCAGCAGAGTACCTATTGAATATATTCCTTCTTTATCCCTAGTTTTTTCATTTTTGATTTCAATGTGGAAGGATTAATATTCAGTATTTCGGCAGCGGCGCCCGGGCCCCATATTCTTCCATTACATTTCTTCAATACCGAGATGATGTAATCCCGCTCATTTTCTTCAATAGTTTTCATAGTAGTCTCTTCAGGAACAGCTATTCCGTCGCTTTTTGTAACTGTTGGGAGCAATATATCTTCGATAGCCATCCCTTTGGCAAGCAACACACTTCTTTCCATTAAATGTTCCAGTTCACGAATATTGCCGGGCCAGTTATAAGCCATCATTTTCCGGAGCACATTTTCTGATACGCCGCTAATCTTTTTTCCAGCTTTATGATTGTAGTAATTCATAAAATGATAAGCCAAAGCAGGAATATCCTCCTTGCGGTCACGTAAGGCTGGCAGGGTTATCGGGAACACATTCAAACGGTAATACAGGTCCAGCCGAAAACGTCCGTCAGCAACTTCCTTTTCTAAATTTTTATTAGTAGCCGCAATGACGCGAACGTCAATTTTTATGGTATCTCTTCCCCCTACTCTTTCTATTTCCTTCTCCTGTAGTACCCTTAACAATTTTACCTGCAATTCAAGTGGCATTTCGCCAACTTCATCCAAAAAGATGGTTCCCCTGTGGGCCCTTTCAAATTTGCCAATTCTTTTATCATTTGCACCGGTAAAAGCGCCTTTTTCGTGGCCGAACAATTCTGACTCGATCAAGGTGGCGGGCAATGCGGCACAGTTCAGTTTAACAAATGGTTTTTCTTTTCGGGACGAGAGATTATGTATACAGTTGGCAATTTTTTCTTTGCCCGTTCCGCTTTCTCCCAGTATAAGCACAGAAGTGTCTGAAGGAGCCACCTGCGCAATATGATCAAATACGTTTAACAAAAGATGGCTCTTACCAACTATCCCCTCAAATCCTTCTTCGGCATTGGCACCTGGTGCTGTTTTAATTTCCCGTTGCAGCAATTTAGCTGCTTCATTGATTTCCTCCTGTAACAAATGCTCAATGGTTTGCATCAATGAAAACTGGATCCTTTCAAATTGTTCAACCTGCTCAGCAGTATAAGCATCCGGCCTTCTGCTAAATAAACAGAAGCTGAAAGGTTTTCTGTCCATCATACGCATGGGCATTTCCAAATGTGATCTTAACTGGAATGTATCGGCAAATAATTTTCTTAAAGAAGGCTGCCGGCAAATATTTTGAAAGTCAACCTCATTATAAAATGCAGCTATTTCCTCCACCGGGTTTGGTGATTGCAACGCAATCAACGCTTCTATTGACTTTCCTGTAACGGTAGCTAATTCATGCAGGCCAATCATTTGGTATTCATCAAAACCTATTCTTAAAAAACACTTCCCCTTAAAGAAAGGATCTTTAATATTATCGAACCCGACAGCGAGGAAGTCAAAAGGAATAAACGATTGGAGAGCGGTGGCTACGCTCAACAATTTTTCCGCCCAACTTCCGGCTTCACTTACAGTTGTTTTTAAGAGTTTGCGTAAACCGGATTCCCGGCGATACCTGGCTTCAACACTATGCGCGTGACGATACCTGGCAATTTCAAGCGCTACCAGCAGGTCCTTTTCCCGGAAGGGTTTCACCAAAAAACCATAGGGTTGCGTTTGCTTGGCAGCGTTCAGTACCTCTTCGTTGGAGTTGGCCGACAGGTATACAAACGGGATATTATCTGCCGCCAGCAGTTTCGCCAGGTCAATGCCCGTTTCTTTCCCTTTTAAAAAAATATCTAACAGAACAAAATCAGGCTTTTTGTCTTTTATCATTTCCTGCGCCTCGGGAACCGAACGTGCAATACCTGTGATGCTATAGCCCGCCTGCTCCAGCAGCAGCCGCAAATAATCTGCTTCTACAAACTGGTCCTCTACTATAAGAATTTGTTCTTTCATATTGAGTTGTTTGGTTCATCATCACCTATAAAATCAAGCACGATTTCGGTGCCATTATTATTGTTTACCTGAAAGGTTGCATCTATATCGCCGCTAAGCCCACGCATCAACTTCATTCCCATGGAAGCCTGATTATTACTGTCGAATGCTGCAGGCAGGCCAACCCCATTGTCTTTAATAGAAAGCAGGAAATGATTCTGCAAGGTCCTTTTCAATGAAATAGTAATAATTCCTTCTATCTTATCCGGGAAAGCGTGCTTAAGGGAATTGGTAATGGCTTCATTCAATATTAGCCCAAGCGGAATGCAATGCGAAACATGCAGTTTTACCGGGTCAATTTGTAGATTGAATTGGACCTTATAACCGGTATGAAAACTGTCTTTCAGAAAATCTACCAATTCATGAATATAGTCTGGCATATTGATCGCTGACAGATTATCTGATTGATATAGTTTCTGATGAACCAATGACATTGCCTGAATGCGTTGCCGGCTTTCCCTTACAGCCTCTTTGGCCTCTGCACCTTGCAGGTATGCTGATTGGGTACCCAGCAATCCCATGACTATATGAAAATTGTTTTTTACCCGGTGATGGATCTCTTTTACTAACCATTCCTTCTCGGCTACCAAATGCTGTAGTGAATTATTTTTTTTCTCAATTTGCTTTTGCTGAACCTGCAGCTTTTTATTTGTTCGTTGCTTTAAACGGGAATAATTTATAAGCAACCCAACCATTACAATAAGCAAAATGGCCACACCAAGGATCCAGCTCTTTGTGTTTTTCATTTGCGTTAACTCGATTTGTTGAAGACGCTTATCTTTCTCCAACAACCTGATACTTTGCTCTTTCTTTTCCGTTTCGTATTGGATGGTCAATTCTTCGATCTGCCTGCTTTTTCTTTCATTGTAAAGTGAATCATTCAAAAACTGGTAATGCTGCAGGTTTTTGATGGCAGCGGAATAATTTCCGAGCGCAGAGTCTGCTGTGAACAACATTTTAAACAATTCACTTTGGTCTATTAAACGGTCGTCGGCTCTATTTACTAAAGCGCTATCCAAATAAGTATGCGCTTTCTTAAACTGCCCGCGCTGCAAATAAAACCT
>DASUVL010001213.1:0-6459 GCA_036379015.1 Niastella sp. | reverse complement strand
AAACGGCCCCAGAAAGTAAATCAATTTATTTTTCTTATATTACGATACTGTTAGCATCCACCTGTTCGGATCGTGTCACATGATAAGCGCATGGAAATCTTCTTTATCCATTGTAAGTCCGGCAGCTACCCTCTATAAAAGTCTATAGGCTTACTTTAATCTGTATCTCATATTGCCAGCCTTTGAAAAAAGCTGATTGGTCTAATACCAAATCCCCTCCCTTTTAGTAGCGATAATACATTACCAACATTTTCGTAACCAAAAAGTAAAAAAACTGCTATGAAAAAAGGTATATGCAAAAACTACCTGCTTAGTCTGCTCATTTTTTTATTGTGCTCCCCGGCCTTGTTTTCCCAGGTTACCACGGCTACGCTTAGTGGTATTGTAAAAGATCCCAAGGGCGCACCCTTGCCAGGCGCTACGGTAGTTATAGAATTTGTCGATGCCGGTTTTAAACAGGCATTGGCAACAAAAGGCGACGGCCGTTTTACGGTTCCCAATTTACGGGTTGGCGGCCCGTACATTGTTACGGTTAGTTTTATAAATTATCAGAGTTCTGTTACAGATAATGTTTTCCTGGAACTGGGACAGAATAACACACTCGACATTCAAATGCAGGAAAAAGCCGCCGAACTGGAAAAAATAACGGTGACAGGCAGGTCGGCCATTTTTGATAATAAGAAAACAGGCGCTTCTACGAATATCAATAGCCGGTTAATTCGAGCTTTACCTACCATTTCCCGGTCAGCCGATGATTACATCCGGTTAACACCTTCCGCTTCATTTACCTATAACGGGCTTTCATTTGCCGGCCGTAACGGGCAATACAATAATTTTTCGTTAGATGGCGCTGTTTTCAATAATCCATTTGGATTGGATGCACCAACTCCCGGCGGACAAACCAATGCCCAGCCAATTTCGCTGGACGCTATTGACCAGATCCAGGTGAATATTGCGCCCTATGATGTAACGCAGGCAGGTTTTACGGGTGCGGGCGTTAACACTGTAACCAAATCGGGTAATAATAATTTATCAGGCACTATATATGGATTTTACCGCAATCAATCGCTCACCGGATCAAAGATTGAAAAAAACAAGCTGGTGTTGCCCGACCTGAAACAACTGCAGGCCGGTTTTGCACTGGGTGGTCCCGTTATAAAGAATAAGTTGTTCTATTTTGTAAGTTTTGAAACGGAGCAAAGGAGTGATCAGGCATCATCGTATGTGGCCCAAACCGGCGCTAATGCTGGCAAATCCAATACAAGTCGGGTGCTGGAATCTGACCTGCAACAGGTAAGTGCAATATTAAAGTCAAAGTTTAATTATGAAACAGGACCTTACCAGGGTTATACATTGGATCAAAAAAATTACAAATGGCTGATCAAAGCCGACTGGAATATTAATGCCAGCCACCGGCTTTCTTTTACCTATAATGGATTGGATGCACATAAAGATAAACCGGCCCACCCCAGTGCTATCGGCAGGCGTGGTCCCGATTTCACTACCCTGCAATTCAGGAATTCCGGGTATGAGATCGTAAACCAGTTGCAATCTTTTGGAGCAGAATTAAAGTCCAGTTTTGGGAGCGATTATGCCAACAAACTAAGAGTTGTTTATACTACGTTCCGGGATAAGCGCAATCCATTCTCAGCCCCATTCCCGGTTATTAATATTACCAAAAACGGCGTGCGGTATATTATTGCCGGTCATGAACCATTTTCCATCAACAACCGTTTAAACCAGGATGCCTTCCAGGTAACAGACAACTTCAACATGTTCTTTAACAAACATACCATTACAGCAGGCGCTTCTTTTGAATCATTCAAGTTTGCGAATTCCTTTAATTTAACCGGTTATAGTACATCTTTGTTTGGAGAGGCCGATATAAAAACATTTATCGACAGCGTACCGGTAAGCGATCCTTTGATTTTTGGCCTTCCGTTGGATAATTATGTGGCCGAAGCCCGCAATCGCGGTATTGCCAACCAGTGGACCTGGTATTATTTAACCGTAGGGCAGGCGTCAGCTTATGTACAGGATGAATGGCAGATGGCAGAAAATTTCCGGTTAACAGCCGGTCTGCGAATGGATATACCTTTTTACTTTAATGCCAGTTTTCGCAGCCCTGTGATGAATCCCGATGGTACTGCCAGTGGGAAATTTGATGAAGGCGAACCTACATTGCCTAACAAGGATAATCTTATTTTATATGATGAAAATGGAAAGCGGCTTATCAATGGTCCGGGTATGGATGTTGACAATACCCGCTTACCCGCTAAAAAACCATTACTATCACCGCGCCTTGGATTTAACTGGGATGTAAAAGGCGATAAAACAGTGCAGGTTCGTGGTGGTTCTGGTTTGTTTACCGGTCGTTTTCCATTTGTATGGCTCGGAAACCATATTGGTAACCCCTACAGCTTTTTCTACAATGTAACAGATCGCGATTTTAAATGGCCACAAGTATGGCGTTCAAATCTGGGAACCGATATTAAGATCCCGTTTGGAACCATTTTTACAGTTGATGTCGCGTATACAAAAGATGTCAACGGGATGATGGTACGTAATTATAAACTGGGAACGCCCAGCGGTATTTTAAATTCCGGTACGGGCGATAATCGAAAAATATATTTACCGGCTGATCAGGGAACCAGTAATACCTATGCATTTACCAATACCAGCGTAGGCTATCAGTTTAATGTTACATTCCAGGCGCAGCAATACTTTGGTAGTGGATTTTATGCCATGGCAGGGTACAACTACCTGACTGCAAAAGATGCCAGCTCTATTTCTGCTGAAATATCAAGTGATGCCTTCGATCGCAATCCTATCCTGAATAATGCCAATCAGGCGGTAGAGTCGCGTTCGCTGTATGGGAATACCCATCGTGTAGTGGCTGCTTTTTCAAAGAAGTTTACCTACCACGACAACCTGGCCACAACCTTTTCCTTATTTGGCTCGTGGAATTCAGGTAACCGCTTTGCCTATGTATATGGCGGCGATATCAATAATGATGGAACCGGTACAAATGACCTGTTGTATGTACCAACAGATGCAGAGATCAATAACATGCAGTATGCTACTTTAACAGATGTAAACGGAAATGTTCAAAATGCGGCTGCGCAACGCCAGGGTTTAAGAAATTTTATTGCCAATGATAAATACCTCAGTAAACACCGTGGACAATACACGGAGAAATATGCCGGCGAAAATCCGTGGTTAAGTCAGGTTGATTTCCGCATTCTGCAGGATTTTATATTTTCACCAAAGAAAAAACCTACCACCCTGCAATTGAGCATTGATTTTGTAAACCTGGGTAATTTATTAAATAGCAATTGGGGTATAGTGAAATATGCAACTACATCAGGATATTTTCAACCCTTGTCTGTTAGTTATAATAACAATTCACCTGTTTATCAGTTTGATCCGTCCTTAACTTCTACTTTCTCAGCCAGTCCCGACCTGCCATCGCGTTGGCAAATGCAGATTGGTTTGAGGTATATTTTTTAAGACGGCGAATGTTTTTAGGCGTGCCACGGTTCCAACCGTGACACGCCTCCTGAAAAACGGGTAACCGGCAACTCCCCTTTAGGGGGATGGGGGGATTCGTTTTCTTACCCAAACCAGCCAGATTACGCCCGGCAGTGCAAAACAGCTTACCAGTAATACAGGAATGTGATTGACCGTTTCGGTAGTTGTCATCAATAACTGCATACCCAGTGCTAATAACGACAGACCTAAACCAGCTCCAATAAAATAGGAGGTAGTACAAATACCCGCGGCCACGCCTTGCTGGTTATCAGGAATATCGCGTATAGCCAGGGCTGTTAAACTGGGATAACAAACCGACATTCCGCTGCCCGTAACGCAGGCTATTGATAAAAGGATCAACAGTAGATTATGATCATATATAATAGATATCATGAGTAGCAGTGAACCGGAAAGCATGAGACACATGCCCAATATACCTGTTTGTAATACCGTCATTTTTTTAAAAAGAGCTGGTACCACATAACGGGATACTAAAAATGACAACATGCTGAAGGGAAAAAGCATCAAACCAGCATGTGCTGCACTGAAATGCATGTTCTGCTGCAACACCAGGGATAATAAGAACAGGTAACTTAAAAAGAAGGCGCCTAATAAAATGGTAATTATATTGCCGGTAATAGTGCCCGTACTACGGAATAAGGAAAAATCGATCAGCGGTTGTTGCTGTGTACGCTCCCTGTGCATGAAATAAAACCAGGCTGCAATAATAATAGCTATAAGTGATAACAGCAACATATAACTTTTAGAAAAATCAGGCAGGTTATGCACTACATACGAAACCAATACAATGACAAGCGTTAGTAAAATACTGGAAATAATATCAGGGAACCGCTGTCCTTTGCGGGTAACATCTTTGTCGATATACCGGTATGCCAGGATCAATGCAACGGTGATCACCGGCACATTTATAAAAAAGATCCATTGCCAGCCTAAATAAGTAGCCACAATACCACCCAGGGCCAATCCACAGCCCGAACCGATGGCTGCAAAAGAACTGAAAATACTTATGGACCGGTTTCTTTCTGCAGGTTCAGTAAATGTATTTGTAATGATTGATAAAGCCGATGGCATCACCATGGCTGCTGCTAAACCCTGCAGCGCTCTGAAAGCAGTTAACAAAACAAAACTGCCTGAAAGACCGGCGCCAAGCGACGTAAATAAGAAAAGACCGGCGCCTGTCAGGAAGATGGTTTTTCGTCCGATCGTATCACATAGCTTTCCTCCTATTACCAGAAAGCCACCATAGAAAAGCACGTATACCGTTTGCACCCATTGTATGGTTTCAGCATCTAAATGAAATTGCTGTTGCATTAAAGGAATGGCCAGGTTTAGAATGGCAATATCCAGTGCTTCAAAAAAAATAGCCGTTGAAGCTACAATCAGTATTATCTGTTTTCTTCGCATCTTACCCTCCTTTGTTCTATACAAATCTATTTATATGTTCACTTGTACGGATATTAAATAATAATTTAGAACAAATGGGTAAATTTGGAGTATAAGTTAGAACAAACATATAGTTTCCTATGCGACTGAAATCAAAAACAGAACAACCTGCACCCGCTACTATAACGCTCGATGAAAAGGACTTCGCTATTCTACGATTGTTACAGCAAAATGCAAAGCTTACGGTGCGGGAAATTGCAGCCAGTATTCACCTGAGCGCAACACCGGTTCATGAGCGTATCAAACGTATGGAGGCAAGTGGCGTTATTAAGCAATATGCTACGTTGATCGACCATCGTAAAGTAAAAAAGGGCATTATGGTTATATGCTATGTTTCCCTGAAAGAACATAGCCATAAAATAGGGATGGCATTTATTAATGCAGTGACCGGATTTAAGGAAGTGTTGGAATGCTATAATATTTCCGGACAATTTGATTTTATGCTAAAGATCGTTTCCGAGGATATGGAAACCTACCATGAATTTTATGTGAACAAATTAAGTGAGATAAAAGGTATTAGTCATATGCAAAGTAATTTTGTTATGGGTATACTGAAAGATACGCACCAGATGTTATAATAGGTATTGTACAGGATAATGCAATAATGCCAGGTTTAAATCCGTGTTAAAATATTTGGTAACGGTTATGGTATAATTATTTTTTCTTTTTTAGGAGGAATATCTCTTCGATTTGCTAATTTGCCTCCGATATCAATCTTCACTGTGCTTAAGCAACATCTTCTATAAGGTCACCGGCGACTTCTTATTATTTAACCAGAAAGGCTTCAGGAATATAGGTAGAGCGTAATGCAACGTTAATACCAAACGTGATGTCATTTTTTATTTAATCACATAAACTTTGTCTATGAGAAATGTTTACCTCGCACTTAAGCGAAGTGTAGGAATTATTCTATTGTTAATTTCCTTTGTTGCGCAATCAAAAGGCAACACTTCATTCATTGCTGATACCACTGCACCGGCAATCAGTACGTTCTCCCCAACCAGTGGTCAAAAGGGTACTTTCGTAACCATCTTCGGTTCAAATTTTGTGAGTGCGACCGCCGTACGTTTTGGTGGTGTGCTGGCAGATAGTATTGTGTTTAAGAACGATACCGTTATAGTGGCAATAGTAGATACAGGCGCAACTGGTAACGTATCGGTGACCACGCCTTATGGTGCTGCCTCAAAGCCTGGGTTTACGTTTATCAGGGACACAACGAATCTTCCTGATACTACGGTGCCGGTTATTGTATCATTTTCTCCAGTAAGAGGCAAGAAGGGAACTGGCGTAACGATTTATGGTTCTCATTTCACCGGCGCTAGTGCTGTACGTTTTGGCGGTGTATTAGCTGCTAGTGTCACTGTTACGTCTGACAACTTCATTTATGCAGTTGTAGGAACAGGAGCTACCGGTAATGTGTCGGTGACTACACCACATGGCATCGCAACAAAGCCTGGGTTTACA
>DASUVL010001212.1:0-3838 GCA_036379015.1 Niastella sp. | reverse complement strand
AAAATCCGGAAGGTAATATGTTTATGCGCGGATTGAAAAAATTCATTGGCGGTTCGTATCGGCGGTTGTTGAACGTGGCTATTGCACGACCGGTAACTACATTGCTGATAGCGCTGGCAATTTTTGTGGGCTCTCTGGCATTGGTGCCGGTAGTAGGGTTCAGCGTTTTCCCGGCTTCAGAAAAGCCGATGTTCCTGATCAATATTGAAACGCCATTAGGGACGAGTTTGCCCGCTACCAACCAGGTGGCGCGTTATGTGGAAAAAGAGATCAACAACATTCCCGATCTTAAAAATTATGCTACCAATGTAGGCCGCGGTAATCCACGCATATATTACAACGTTGTTCCGCAAAATGATGTAAGCAATTATGCGCAGCTGTTTGTTCAATTGAATGAAACGCCGCCGGGGGAGAAAAGAAAACTGATAGACCAGCTGCGGGTAAAATTCAGGGATTATCCCAACGCTAAAATTGAAGTAAAGGACTTTGAACAGGGACCGCCGGTGGAAGCGCCTATTGCCATCCGTTTGTTTAGTGAAGATCTGGATACGTTGCGTAGCCTGGCATTCAAGGTAGAAGCCTTGCTGAAAAAGACACCCGGCACCATTTATGTGAACAATGAGCTCACTACATTGAAAACCGATCTGCGGGTAAAAGTGAATAAAGAAAAAGCGGGGTTGCTGGGCGTGCCAGTACATGAAATAGACCGCACCATCCGTATGTCGGTAGCGGGGTTGAACATCGGTACCTTCAGAAAAGAGAATGGGGATGAGTATAATATTACGGTTACACTTCTCCCGCAAAGCGGGAAAGAACGGCAAACCTTTGATGCCTTTAGCAAAGTGTATGTGAGCAGTGTAACCGGCGCCTCTATACCGTTGAACCAGGTCGCTGATATCCGCTTTGAAACATCACCCGTTACCATAAAGCACTACGATAAAGACCGGTATACCGTGACCACGGCTTTTGTGCAAAGCGGGTATAATACCGGCAAGCTAACGGAAAGTATATTGAAACAATTAGATACGATGCATTTCCCGCCCAACTCCCATTATGTAGCTGCCGGAGAAGTAGAAGCCAGTCAGGAAAGTTTCGGCGGGTTAGGCACCATTGTATTAATAACGATATTTGGCATATTAGGAACTTTGATACTTGAATTCAAAACATTTCGAGGAACCCTCATTGTGCTTTCTGTTATACCGCTTGGAATTATTGGCGCCGTACTCATGTTACTGGCTACCGGAAACACCTTTTCATTCGTTGCTGTTATTGGTTTAATTGCATTGATTGGAATTGAAGTAAAAAACTCTATTTTGCTGGTTGATTATACCGATCAATTACGTAAACAGGGGATGAGTCTTGATAAAGCCATACAGGAAGCAGGCGAAACGAGATTTGTGCCCATCATTCTAACCACACTAACTGCTATTGGCGGATTGCTACCGCTGGTGCTTGAAAATAATCCCCTTTATTCACCGCTGGCATTGGTGATCATCGGAGGTTTAATAAGCTCCACATTGCTGACAAGGATAGTAACGCCGGTACTTTATAAACTACTGGCTCCTAAAATAAGTGAGTAGTGAGTTGTGAGTGGTCAGTGGGTTCCGAAACTTTTGGAATGCTGAAATTTAGGCGGACTTACTCACCACTCACCATTGACGCTTGCTGCTAAATAAACTAAAAGCATCAATTTATAAACAGAGAACTATTATACTATGAACGTACATACCATCTTCGGCGCCGGTGGCGCAGTTGCCGACCAGTTATTACCTATCTTATTAAACGGCCAGCAAAAAGTGCGACTGGTATCGCGCAAGCCAAAACCAGTAACCGGTGTTGAGACCGCTTCGGCAGATGCTACCAATTACCAGCAGACTTTGCAGGCAATAAAAGGGTCAACCGTTGTTTATTTGTTGATAGGCCTTCCATACGATATCCGCATCTGGCGTGCGCAATGGCCAGTGATCATGACCAATGTGATCAATGCCTGTAAGGAAACCGGTGCAAAGCTTATTTTCTTCGATAACGTTTATATGTATGGAAAAGTAAATGGGTGGATGACGGAAGAAACACCATTCAACCCATGCAGTAAAAAAGGCGAAGTGCGGGCTGCCATTGCCAGCCAGCTGATACAGGAAACAAAAGCTGGCAACCTGCAGGCGTTAATAGCCCGGTGTGCAGATTTTTATGGTCCCATTGGTTTTAAAACCAGTGTGCCCAATTTGCTGGTGATCGAAAACCTGTTAAAAGGAAAGAAAGCACAGTGGCTGGCCGATGCCGATCAACCGCACTCCATTACTTATGTACCGGATGCAGCGAAAGCATTGTACCTGTTGGCAAACAAGCCAGATGCGTTTGGCCAAACCTGGCATTTGCCCACCGCTGCTGACCTGTTAACCGGCCGGCAATTTGTAAAACACGCCGCTGCTGCTATGCAAAAGCCGGATGGCGTTTCCGTAATTCCGAATTGGATGCTGTCATTAGCCGGATTGTTTAACCGGTCAATGAAAGAATTAAAAGAAATGAATTACCAGAACGAACATCCGTACCTGTTCGGTTCTGAAAAATTCAATAAAGCATTTGGATTTACACCTACGTCATATGCGGAGGGAATAAAAGGAACCGTGAAGTGGGCCACTAACCAATAACGAATATTAAATATCGAATGTAGAAGTAAATACAATCACTTTTACATTCGATATTTATCGTTCGATATTCAATATTTTAACTGATCATCGGGTGCGGTTTAAATTCCCTTGTTCTGTCAAATAAATACCGGTAGGTGGTCAGCACGCGGCTGCGGAAAGTATCGCCCAGACCGGCGGCAACATTCAACATTTTAGGATTGAAATCGCCGATCCATTGCATTTCATATTCTGTATAAGGCGTTTGCCATTGTATAACTTTACCTGATTCTACGATCATATACGCATCAATGCCTTTACCCTGAAACTCTGGTACAATGCCAAATACCAGTCCCGTACACTTTTTACAGGGTTTGGTTTTTTTGATCCACAGGAATTTCAGTTTATGAAACCAGTTGAACTGCCCGTTGAGGTGTTTAAACCACTGGTTCAGGTCGGGCAGGTTAATGAACATGGCAACCGGTTCCTCATTATGATAGGTAAACCAAATAATGCGCTCATCCATTACCGGCTTCATTTTATTAAACATCAGCAGCACCTGGTCTTTCTTCAACTCTTTTAATCCCCCGTGGCCGGCCCAGGCCTTATTATATACATGCGCAAAATCGCCCGCGAATTTTGTAAGCTGTTTTTTATCGATGGGAATGCACTTGTAATCAGAATTGGCATAATGCGAATGCCGTTCGTGCAGTTTATCACTGAGTTTTTTCTTTGGGTTCAGGCCAAAACAGATCTGGTTAAAGAAAGGACGGAAGCCATAGTTTTCGAACAGCTCGCGATAAAAAGGCGGGTTGTAGTTCATGCAATAAAGAGGTTCCTGAAAACCTTCCGTAACCAGTCCCCACCAGCGGTCGCGTTCGCCAAAATTAATAGGGCCGTCCATTGCCTCCACCCCGCGTTGCAGGAGCCAGTGTTTGGCTACATCAAAAAGCATATCAGCTGCTGACTGGTTGTTTATACAATCAAAAAAACCGATACCGCCTACCACAAATTCATCGCCCTTGTTTTTATATTTTTTATTTACGAAAGCGGCTATGCGCCCCAGGAATTCCCCTTCGGGGTTTTGCAAAATCCAACGGGTACATTCACCATGCCGAAAAGTTTTATTCTTCGCAGTATTAAATACGTCGTCTACATCCTTATCGAGAGGACGGATGTAATTGGGGTTGGACCGATTTAGTTCAACATTTACT
>DASUVL010001211.1:0-3946 GCA_036379015.1 Niastella sp. | reverse complement strand
TGTAACCCGTTGCCGGTACTCATGCTCAACTCAGGATCATACGGTGCTTCTTTTTTAATAAAGAAAAGATTGCGTGCTACCAGCGACAGGCGCATGTCTTTTATGAACTTAAGCTTTGAGGGCACTTTATAACCTACTGATAGTTCACGCAATCTGATGTTGGTAGCATCGTACATGTAATATTCAGAGATCCCTGCACGACCACCTACGGCTGTATAGAAGATCTCAGCGGGTATAGCGCCATTCCATTTACCACCATTGATCAAAGTGGCAGGAATGTGTACGCCGCCGTTGTTACGGGCATCCGCCGTTACTTTCGACACGCCGTATTCATCCAGTACCGCCTGGGTAATGCTCATTACTTTACCACCAAATCGGCCATCAATAAGCGCCGTTATTACAAAGTCTTTTATTTCTACTGTGTTGTTCCAGCCGGCGAGGAAATCGGGGTTTGGATTGCCAACGAACCCGAATCCACCTCCCTGTGGTTTTCCTTTATCATCTACTACGATAGAACCATCGGCTGCACGCAGGAAAGTTTGTCCATAAATATCGCCATAGGAACCACCTTCGCGAATGCGGAGCGAATAACTGTTCACCCCTCCTAATGTGAGCTCATACATACCGCCCAGTTCGGGTAACAGTTCAATGATCTTGTTGCGGTTGCGGGTAAGGTTTACACTGCTGTTCCATTTTACATTACCGTTGCGCAGTACATCATAACCTACCAGCATCTCAATTCCTTTATTCTCGATGTTACCGGCATTTACAAAGAAGCGGGAGAATCCGCTGCCTCTCGGCGCGCTGAAATCAAAATACTGGTTGCGGGTATTGGTCTTATACCAGGTGAAATCAAAGGTTAACCGGTTGTTCAGGAATTTCCACTCGGTACCTACTTCAAAAGAACGGGCATCTTCCGGTTTCAGGTAGGCGCCCAGGTATGGACTCTCCTGAACAGTCGCCACATTGCCCGATCTGATGACATTGGTAGGGTTGGTAGAGAATGGTTCTACATCGTTACCCACTTTCGCAAAGGAGAAACGAACTTTACTATAATTGATAAACTGCGGCAGATGAGCCAGGTCGCTTACGATGGCATTGATACCAGCAGAAAAATAGGGATAGCCGCTTTTTTCTTTAGGCGTATAGGCCAGTGTCGATGACCAGTCGTTACGCGCAGTGAGATCGACAAATATCTTCTCATCAAAATCAAATGTACCGGTGGCAAAGATCGATTGAACCTGGCGGCGCAAACCGGTTGGCGCAACCGTCAGGGACGGATTGAGCCGCACATTGCCCAACGAAAATATGTTGGCATAACTGAGGTCGCTGCCTTTTGAATCGATATAGTCGCGATCCTGTTTTTGATCGTTAATGCTGGTACCGGCATTGAAGTTGAAACCGATCTTGTCAGTAATAGGTACATTACCCGAAACTATTACATCGCCATATAAAAGGGTACGGGTCAACCGGTCGTACGTAAAGCGGCCATTGAAGTCGGCCAGCGTTATCTGGGTAGAGGCGTACGCGTGTAATTCGTAATTGTCGTAATTGCGGTTCAGGCTTCCCCGTGCCTGGATGTTCAGCCATTTGGTAATGGGATATTTCAACGTTAACGAGGCAAAGAGGTTGTCTTTTTTGCCCAGGTTTACATCCCGGTTCACTATCCAGTAAGGATTTTGCTGGTTATCGGCTCCGCCAAGTTTTTTATCGTGGTTGATATTCCACCAGTTCTGTACCATTGTATTGCGGGTAGGGGAGAAGTATTCAAAATTCTTATACTCGTCGAAGTTCAATCCTCTTGGGAACAGGTACAAACCGGTAAGCGGGTTGTAATACAAGCCCGACGTGGGCCGGTTGTGTGTTTTCTGGGTGCTGAAGATGATATTGGCGTCTACATTCAGCTTGTCGTTAAAGAATTTGGAGGTTTGACGAAAGTTGAACGTATGTTGTTTGAATTCATTGGTTGGCAGAATGCCGCTATTGTTAGTATTGGAATACGAGAAATAAGTTTGTGCCTTTTCGTTACCTGCTGTGAAGGCAATGGTATTGATAAAGGTTTTGCCGGTTTTAAAGAAGGGCTCTACATGATCGGGGTTTGAACCGGCAGGGCCCCAGCTATAAATATTGTCGGCATTGGTTTGATTATAACCATACTGCAGTTTGGGGTAGTACATAGGGCGTTCAACCGTGAATGCACTGGAGAAATCAACTTTGGCTATGCCGGTCCGGCCTTTTTTAGTGGTGATCATGATCACGCCATTGCCGGCCTGGCTACCGTACAGGGCGGCAGCAGAGGCGCCTTTCAACACGGTAATGCTTTCTATATCTTCCGGGTTCAGTGAGCTGAGTACATCGCCCCCATCGCGGCCGGGGGCATTGATGCCACCAGCCTCGCCCCACAGGTTACGAGGTTGTTCGGCTGAAAAGTTGGTAAGCGGTACCCCGTCAATTACATACAGCGGCTGGTTCTCACGCGTTGATTTTTGTCCGCGCAGGATCACCCGCACAGAGCCGCCTAAACCCGATGCACTGGGATTGATCTGTAAGCCCGCCACTTTACCATTCAGGCTATTGATGGGGTTCATATTCTTAACCGTGGTCAGTTCGGCATTATTGACTTTTGTAGCGCTGTAGGTAAGGCTTTTCTGACGTCGTTGAATACCCAGGGCCGTTACCACCAACTCGCCCAGTTGTTGTGAGTTTACAGTCAAGGTGATATTCAGGGACTTATCATTCACAACGGTCACCTGTTGGGTAGCATAGCCTATATTTGAAATAATCAGTATCTCTCCTTTGTCGGCATCGATCGTAAATTCTCCGTCGGCATTGGTGCTGGTGCCTTTCCTGGTGCCTTTTACCTGTACGTTGGCGCCTGGTACGGGTTCTCCTTTTTCGTTTACAATTTTTCCTTTTATGGGTACCGGTGGCGGTGGGGTAGCGATGGTAATATTGGACGGTGGTTCTATTATTGCTCTCTTCCTGATCACAATCGTATTTCCCTGAACGTTTAGTTCAAAAGGAGTTCCGGGCAGGCATTGCTGCAGCACTTCTTTCACGGAGGCGTTCTTCACATTTATAGAAACGTGTTTAAGCCCTTCAAAAAGATCTTCACTGTATACAATGGACACCCCTGTTTGCCTTGATACGGCCTTAAAGACCTTTTGTACCGGCACGTTTTTAAGCGACAGGGTTACAGTTTGCCCACTGGTATGGGCAACTGCATGCAAGCATGTGACAAATAACAGGACAGTGGTTAATTTCATGACCTTAAGCAGTTTGAGCTTTTCCCGGTCTGTTGACCAGGGGTTAGACCCGTTCGTAAATCTACGCAAACGGATCATTGCAGTTATTTGCATAACTTTGTTTGGTTTGGTGATTGAATAAATAATTCCTCAACAGATTTGTTTATTGTAACTGAACACCGCCGTTTCGTCTAGCCACGAAGCGGCAATTTTTTTATCCGCCAGCCGGCGGAGAGTTCTTAGTTCGTTAGTTCTTGAGTTCTTCTTTTTGGTTATTTGCCTTTTGCATTTTCATTATCACATTCATCTTCGCAATAGCAATTGACAATAGATACATCCGGTGGTGCCTGCTGCATTTTTATATGCCTGTTGTTGTTGATTGATGCACCTGTACTCAATTGTTAAAACCCCTGCAACAGACCATAACCTTCAGCCTATTGCCAATTGTTTATTGCATATCTAAATCAGCGTCCAAGTCCCAATATCATTTGTTTTTGTATTCTTTGTATTTCATTATCTAATTACAGTCAGCGTTTTTCTTTCCAGTCTAAAATGAACACCATAGTTCTCCAACATCTTAAGAATGTTGGAAAGATTCAGGCTGCGGCTGATGCGGCCGCCGTATTTTTCATTATCTGTTTTTGTTTCGTACCTGATATCAACATCATACCACCGGCTTATCTGCCGCATGATGGTTTTTA
>DASUVL010001210.1:0-17838 GCA_036379015.1 Niastella sp. | reverse complement strand
TAATACCTCCCGGAAAAAAACAGCTACCCTAAAAAAAACGCTGGGTCGCCTGCCAAACCATATCCATTACTGGCAAATAGATTTTAATAAAGAAAGTTTGCATGAACTTGCAGCCCGGGAAAAGCTTGATTTCTCCATTCCAACGACCATCATTTGGGAAGGAGTAACCAATTACCTGGATGAACAGGCAATAAACAATACCTTTGCATTTGCCCAACGATTTGCTACAGGTTCCTTTATCATATTTACCTATGTTCACCAGGAGGTATTAGAGGCGCCCCAAAACTTTTTTGGTGCCACACAACTTTTAAAAGACCTGGATGCCATAGAAGAACACTGGACGTTTGGATTCAACCCTGAAAAATTATCCGCTTACCTGCAACAATATAATCTCGTACTACTTGAAGACTCCGGAGCATCAAATTACCGCGATAAGTACTTGCCTGACCGCCCTGAAAAGGGGTATGAATTTTACAGAGTAGCATTTGCATCAAAAGCTTAAATTAACTGAAATATGGAGTCGCCGTCGAACTTAAAACATTTACGTGATATCATTCTAATGCCATTTACGGTTACATTCATTGTGCCGTATCTGTTATACGATAGTAAAGATCTGCTTATACCACGTACCTTAACCATCAAGCTGATCGGGTGGTTAATAGCTGTAGCCGGTTCTGCGTTATTTGTGTATACCGTTTTCCTGTTCAAAATGTTGGGCCAGGGAACATTGGCGCCCTGGGAACCTACAAAAAAACTGATCGTGGAAGGGCCGTACCGGTATTGCCGGAACCCCATGATAACCGGGGTATTTTTTATGATTGTAGGTGAAGGGCTCATGCTCTATTCAACCAACATCCTCGCCTGGGCAGTAGCTTTTTTTATTATCAATACCCTGTATTTCATTTTTGTTGAAGAACGCAGCATGATGCAGCGCTTTGGCAGCGATTACCTCAAATACAAGAAACATGTTCCGCGATGGCTACCCAGGTTAAGACCGTTCAAGTTGGTGAATAGCTAGAGAAATATTGAATATCGAATGTGCAATGTTGAATGTTGAAGTGGGATACAGGGAAATGAAACGTTATAGTTCCCAAATGTAAGCCCTGTATTCACGTACAGCTCGTAGCTGTATTTGTATGCAGCGGCCTCCCCCTTTATCAACTCTATCACCCTTTCAACTTTTTCCCCGTCAACTTACCTTAACTCCTTTATCTCCACCTTTCTAAAATCAATGGGCTGCCCCTCACTTTGCAGGGCAATATATCCTGATGATAATATTTTACCATCTTGCTTGATCTTGGGATCATAGTTGTTAACCACCTCGCCACCGATTTGTGGTTTGGAATATTGCATTACCGTATCACCATTGATGATATGGGTGATCAGCGAGTCGCCCAGTACAATCAGTTCGGCACGCACCCACTGATCGGCATCGTATGTTTTGGAAGTAGAATTTATACAATGCCGCTTATCAAGTTGACCATTATATACAATGTGGGTTCCCGGCGAACACATATTTCCGGTAGTACGTGGTTTACCATCCCCCAAACCAGCGAGTAACTGGAATTCTACAGAAATAGGCCAGTCCTGTTCTTTGGGCATGGTACGGGGATCCTGCGAATGGAACATAATACCGCTATTGAGCATTGTATAAGACGGTGCATCTTTTTTCCATTCACCGGTAAACCGGTATTCCACCACAAGATGATAATAGGAATAGGGCGTTTTATAATAGAGGTGACCGAACTGATCATTATAAGCGCCGTACTGATCGTACCGTACTTTGATCATTCCATCTTCTACCCTGAATGTATTTCCGAAATTATCGCCTACCTCATGATGATTGATCTTTACCATCCAATCGTTAATATCGCGGCCATTAAAGAGCGACACCCACCCATCTTTACCGGCTTGAGCCGTATGGGAACTATGGCAGGCAGCAATCGAAATTGCAACAAAACAAAAAATGCAGTTGCGAATAAGTAATCCTGTAAGCATAAAGGTTAGTGTTTCTATTACAAACCCCAAGTTACAGGATTATCGGGAAACGTGAAAAGTGAAACGTGAAAGGCCGCATACATAGCCAGGCTTTACACCGTTCAACGGTCTGCCTGAAAAATCAGGTTTGTCGTTTCATCCGCCAGTTGGCGGACCGTTTCACGTTTGCCGTTTCACGATTATGGTTTATTGATCTTTGCAGTAGGCACTACATTCCTGATCGGTTTAATAGATCTCAGGTAAGCAAAAACAGCTTTTAAATCGTCATCAGTTGCATGTCTATATTCCTGCCAGGGCATGGGCGGTAACAACGGACGGGTATTATCCAATCCCTTGTATTTTCCTTCCCGTATGGCTTTAATGAATTGTTGCTCGGTCCAGCCACCAGTACCAGTTGAGTCTGGAGTAAGATTGGCAGAGTAAGAAATGCCCCAGGGACCCACATAATTTGTAAGTATCTGGTTAAATAATATCCAATTCTTGGCCGTTCCTGTATCATACTTCGCTACAGGCATATCAGCCGGATGACCCGACAACAACCTGTCGGTATCAAATTCCGGCCCTTGCGGTCCCATTTTTTTTGGTGTATGACAATCGTTGCAACCCATGATACTTACCAGGTAGGCGCCTCGCTTTACCAGGCTGTCGGGAGAAATAGGGTCGTCTGCGTTAGCAGTTGCAACATTATTTTTTGTTTCGGGTTGATTGCAAAAAACCAGGAACAAAGTTGACAATACAGCAATAGTCACCAATACAGGTATTTTTTTCATATGCGCAGCAATTATGGTTAAAAAGAAAGGACAGCGTGAATGCCTGAATTTACTTCATATTGTTCCTGTATTAATAACTTACCAGCTGATATTAATTGTTTTATCCCGTTTTTTGATCAATATCAATTATTAAAAAAGAAGTGCCACGCTTTTTGAACGTGGCACTTTTACACAATCCTTATTTATATAGTTTACTTCAATTCATATTTATACTTATACCTATCGTATAGTTGCTTCTGTTTGTTTTCAAGGCTCACGGCACGTCCCTGAATAAAGGCATGAATAATGATACTGGTGCGCATGTCGAGGATATCGCCTTCACTCACCACAATGTTCGCATCTTTACCCGCTTCAAGCGATCCTGTTTTATCATCAACGCCTAGGATCTTAGCTGAATTCAATGTAATTGCCTGTAATGCCTGCTCTTTGGTTAAACCATATGCAACCGCAGTACCTGCGTTAAAAGGCAGGTTGCGATAACGGCTTTCCCCATGTTCATCGTTCAGCGCAAACAACACCCCTGCTTTCAGTAATTGGGCAGGCGTTTTAAAAGGCTGATCTACGTCATCATCTTCGGCAGAAGGCAGCGCGTGTTCATCTGAAAGGATCACCGCAATATTGTACTGCTTCAGCAGGTCAGCTATTTGAAAACTTTCACTGGCGCCTACCATTACTACATCAAACCCAAACTCTTTTACAAAATCAATAGCGATCAGCATTTGCTTTACCTGGTTGGCATGTACAAAAAGCTTCTGCGTTTTATTAAACAACCCTTTCAATGCTTCATACTTCAGGTTGGTTTCTTTGTGGGTCGTTTCCTGCAGATAAGCTTTTGCCTGGCGGAACAGGGCTTTGATGTCATCGATCTTATTCAATGCCTCTTTCGTAGGATCTGTTTGCGGCTGGGGGATGCCTGCAAATATCGCAAACCGGCTGGGCCTGCTGATAAAGGTGGGCATGTTCAGGTGAATGCCATTATCCATTTTATAAGCTGCATCCTCATAGTTCCAGGCATCGAGTTGCACCACGGAAGAAGAACCGCTGATAGTTCCACCTTGCGGTGTAATACCGGCCAACAGGATACCATTTGATTTCAGCGTGTTGATGATCTTTGAGTCGGTGTTATAGGCTACAATTGACCGGATGCTGTTATTGTATTCACCCAGTTCCTGGAAGTCGTTGGAACCTCTTACGCCATTGGCGATCTCTTTTAATCCCAGGTCGGTTACCGGTAAGATCATACCGGGATATACCTGTTTTCCTTTTACATCAATGATTTTGGCATCGCCGGCGGGCACGGTGATATTGGCTCCTACCTGCACGATCTTTCCATTATCTATTTCAATGGTGCCATTTTCAATGACCTGTCCGTTTCCTACATGTATGGTACCATTTGTGAGATATATTTTACCGGCATTAGCTTTGGCCGGGTATACATCTTCCTGCGCCTGCATAGCCGTCAATAACGTCAGGCAATGTATCAGTATGATTAATTTCTTCATTGTTTGATTTTTTTAGTACGTGTTGGCATCGTTTTCATCTACATCAACGGTGATCAATCCATCGTGGTGGTCATGATCGCCACAGCTCAGCACAACCTGGAAGCTAGGTGTTGCCGGTATTACCGGACTGCCGCCTCTCTTTTCCCCCAGCATTTTTTGCACCAGGCGGTTCCTTTCTGCGGCAATCTTTTTGCGTAGCTCCAGATCGCGGGTACGATCAAAATAAACAATACCATCAACGATCGTTTTTTCTGCCTTTGCATAAATGCTCAACGGATGATCACTCCATATTACCACGTCCGCATCTTTACCCACTTTTAAACTGCCTACTTTGTCGTCTACATGCAGCGCCTTGGCCGGGTTCAACGTTACCATCTTGAAGGCGTCTTCTTCTGACATGCCACCGTATTTTACGCTCTTGGCGGCTTCCTGGTTTAAACGACGCGCCATTTCTGCATCATCTGAATTGATACACACATTTAACCCTATGCGTTGCATAAGAGTGGCATTGTATGGAATGGCATCCTGCACTTCTGTTTTATAAGCCCACCAATCACTAAAGGTTGAGACATTGGAGCCGTGTGTTTTCATTTTGTCGGCCACTTTATAGCCTTCAAGGATATGCGTGAACGTATTTACCCGGAAATTAAACTTCTCAGCTACCCGCATAGTAGCGGTAATTTCACTTTGCACATAGGAGTGGCAGGTAATGAACCGCTTTTTATTCATGATCTCTACCAGCGCATCCAGCTCCAGGTCACGTCGTACTGGTACAACAGCAGCCGTTGCGGCGCCTTTCTTTTTAGTAGCAGCCGTTGCAGCTTCGCCTTCTTTACATCCTTTTTCATATTCACACGCGCGGGTAAACGCATCCATTATGATTTCTTCAACCCCCATACGCGTATCGGGGAAGCGATTGTTATTTTGTGAGGTAGTTCGTTTCACATTTTCACCCAGCGCAAATTTTATAAACGGATCAGCGCCTTTATATTTCAGATCCTCATCATTCGCGCCCCAACGCAGTTTTATCAATTGGGTTTGTCCGCCTATGGTATTGGCCGAGCCATGCAGAATGTGCGAGGTGGTAACGCCACCGCTCAATTGGCGATAGATATTTATATCTTCCGGATTCAGGTTATCACCGATGCGCACTTCTGAAGTAACAGACTGAGCGCCTTCGTTAATAGAGGCGGCGGCAATGTGAGAATGTTCATCAATAATACCAGGCGTAACAAACTTACCGGTTGCGTCAATTACTTTCGCAGTGGCATCTGATAAGTTCTTACCGATCTGTACTATTTTACCATTCTTTATCAGCACATCGGTATTTTCCAGTTTACCTTCTTTTTCATTGGTCCATACCGTACCATTTTTGATTAAAATGGTTTCTGGTTGCGGCAGCGAATCCCATCCATAGCCATCAAACGGATAAACCACTTTTCCCAATTGGCCTTGTGGTTTTTTCTTACTGGTATCGGGCGCCGGAGTACCTGCTTTTGCAAAATTAGCTGACCACAGAACATTATTACCTTCAGCATCTACGCCATTACCATTCCACACATCACCATTTACCGTACCACCTAAGCGAATGGATGCTGTCCCGCGCTCGCGCGGGAGACGTTTTTCAGTAGCAAAGCTGATGGTTACCAGTTTGCCATCATAACTGAATTTAGTCTTGATGGTATCTTTTGCAATAATGCTGGCGTCAGTAGTGTTTTTTACATCCAGCGTATAACTGTTATTACCACCTGCCGATTTCACCTGTAAGGTATACTGACCCGCGATGGGTGTCCAGTTCTCTTCTTTTACATTGTATTTATCGCCTTGAACCCAGTTTTGCAGGATCACTGTTTTTTCTTTAAACACTTCACCTGTTGTTATCAAAAAACTGGCCACCTTCCCGGCATCGAGGCTACCTACTTTATCATAGATGCCTAATGTGGTAGCCGGTGTTTTAGTGAGCGCTTCCAGTGCTTTGGTTTCACTCAACCCGTTTTCAATAGCTTTGCGCAAATTGGCAATAAACTGTTTGGAATCTTTTAATTCAGCAGCGGTCAAACAAAAAGGAATAGCCGCTTTTTCAAAAGCAGCCGCATTGGTGGGCGCCAGCTCCCAATGCTTCATATCACCCAGGGAAACAAAACGCGCTTCATTGGGATCTTCCACATCCATTGCCTGCGGAAAGTTCAATGATAAAATGTAAGTGGCTTTTGTAGCGGCAATGTCTTTTATGCGTTGGTATTCGTTACCACCGCCTTTAATAATATATTGAACGCCAAATTCATCGCCAATACGATCGGCGCGCAGGTCATTCCATTTATCACCTGCATCAAATATCTGCGGCAGCGGCTGTATTTCGTTCCAGGCTTTGAGCGACAGGTTAACGCCTTCTGCAGCAGGATTGCTCTTATACCACTGAGCATCGAGGTAAGTCTGGCGAAGCAAGGCAACTGAACCCATCATTGAAAATGGATAGTTTTGGGTAGAAGTTCCCTTGGTAAATGAATAATGTGCCGAAGCTTTTTCTTTCAGCATGACCAGGTTCTCTTTTTCATTGGCCAGGGTTACCAGCGCTCCGGTACCACGGGCAATACCATCTTTCTGGTGGGTTAAAACAGTACCAAAACCAATATCGCGCAGCGGTTTTGCTTTGGCATCATCGGCATTAAACAATTTGGCGGCATCGGTTTCAGTTTTTATAGCCTGGTTCCAGCCAAATACGCCTTTCGTATTGGAGGTCAGTTGCGACGGACCTCGAAAATCGAACAGAGCGCCTCCTCTTTGTGAAATGGGAACGCCATAATCGCTATAAATGTCGATAAACGACGGGTAAATGTATTTACCACTGCAATCGATCACTACGGCATCTTTCGGAATAGTTACACCATTACCCACCGACACTATTTTACCTTCCCGAATAACAAGGGAGGCATTGGAGAGTGTAGTTTGTGCATCTTTTACAATGGTGGCATTGGTGAACGCAAAACATTTAACCTGGGGATCGGCTATGCCATTAACGGGAAATGTTCTCTGTGCGTGGGCAACTGAATAAAATATAAACATCAGGCCCAACAGGAAACAACGCTTTCCTGGGGGAAAGGAACAGTACTTTCTCATGTGCTTTTGGTTTTAATTAGTTCGGGAACAAAGACGAATTTAGTTAAATGAAGTAATTTAGTCGGGTTAAAAACTTCTTAACCGGTCAATATACTACATGAACATCGCGCAATACATAGATCATACCTTGCTAAAACCTGCAACCACCATACATGAACTAAAAAAGATATGTGAAGAAGCCCTTCAATACAATTTTTTTGCGGTATGTATTCCGCCACCGCTGGTTAAAAATGCCCGGTCGGTGCTGGCCAATAGTTCGGTAAAAACGGCTACCGTTATTGGATTTCCATTTGGTTATTCGGTTGCCCGCGCCAAGGTGGCTGAAGCGCAACAGGCTATTCAGGATGGAGCCGATGAACTGGATGTAGTGATCAACCTGATTGCTCTCAGGAACAAAGCCTGGCAATACCTGGAGCTGGAAATGGAATCGATCGTTGAAATTGCACATGCGCAGAATAAGCTGGTAAAAGTGATCATTGAAAGCGGTATACTTACCAATGAAGAAATAATACAATGTTGTGAAATATATGCCAAAACCGGGGTAGATTTTCTGAAAACATCAACCGGATACGCTGAAAAAGGCGCTACTATTGAAGCAGTGCAACTGATGCGGGCAAATCTGCCGTCTACTATAAAAATAAAGGCCTCCGGGGGCATCCGCACCTATGAGCAGGCCAAACAATATATTCAGGCCGGAGCGGAAAGATTGGGTTGTAGCGCCAGTGTTGCGATTGTAACAGGGGGCGGAACGAATGGAACTTCAGGATATTAGGATCTGGCCCAAGATGCCCCGACGAGTCGGGATTACCCCAACATTCGGGGAAAACCCCTTGAAACCCGGGACTTGCAACCTGAAACATCTTCGGGAGCTTGCATCTCGCGAGGTTGTGAACTATCTTTGGCGAAGAATTTGCAGATCAATCTGTAGAAGCTGCATGAAACCCATAGCATTATTCAATACCAGCTCAATTTTATGTGGCTTTTAAAAATATATTTCAGATGAAATACATTATCAGTTGTTTTCTTTTAATCCTGTCCCTCCCCTTGTTTGCCCAAACAGATACCAGTTCGGTGGTGGTGCAAAAAGATCCCCGGATCGATCTGTTGGTAAAAAAGCAAATACAGATCAACGAGCTTACTACACGCGATGCACGCAGCCGTGTTCAGGGGTATCGGATCTTGGTGATCAGCACCAACGACCGCAACAAAGCCACCACTGCAAAAGCTAAAATTTACACAGAATTTCCCGAGTTAAAAGCATATCTCATGTATCAATCGCCTAACATGAAATTGAAAGTAGGTGATTTTAAAAGCCGGGAGGAGGCAGAACCCTATCTGTTGGAAATTCAGCGATTCTTCCCCACCGGGGTATATATTATCCGCGATGTAATTGTGGTGAACCCTGACAAATCGGCGTCGTTGTAGGGTATATAAATGCCTTTATTTTCCCTGGTTTCGGATTATCTTTGTTGGCTATGAGCAGTTTACAACAGAAGATCCAAAACCTGGCAAAAACATACTCTACTGAGTTTATTGATATTCGCCATCATTTACATGCACATCCGGAACTGAGTTACCAGGAATTTGAAACTTCGCGTTTCGTTCAACATAAATTAACAGAATTTGGTATCCCCTATACGGTAATGGCTCAAACCGGTGTAGTGGGTTTGATAAAAGGTAAAAATCCTGATAAAAAAGTGATCGCCCTGCGGGCCGATATGGACGCCCTCCCCATCACCGAACAAAATAATATTCCTTATAAATCAAAAAATGAAGGCATTATGCATGCCTGTGGGCACGATGTGCATACCACCTGCCTGTTGGGCGCCGCCAAAATTTTACAGGAATTAAAAAATGAATGGGAAGGAACGGTAAAACTCATCTTTCAACCCGGGGAAGAAAGAAATCCCGGAGGCGCCAGCATTCTCATTAAAGAAGGCGTACTGGAAAACCCAAAGCCACAAGCTATATATGGATTGCATGTGCATCCGCAACTGGAAATTGGTAAGCTGAGTTTTCGCGGCGGTCAGGTAATGGCCAGTGCCGATGAAATTTATATCACCATCAAAGGCAAAGGCGGTCATGCCGCAGCACCGCATTTAACGGCCGATACCATCCTCATTGCATCACACCTCATCGTTAGCCTGCAACAGATCATTAGCCGAAACAGGAACCCGTTATCCCCTTCTGTGTTATCTATCTGTTCCATCCAGGGCGGACATACCACCAATGTTATTCCCAGCGAAGTTAAACTGATGGGCACCTTCAGGGCACTGGATGAAGAATGGCGATTCAAAGCGCATGAGCTCATCCGTAAACAGGCTACGGAACTGGTGCATAGTATGGGTGCAGAAATTGATCTGCACATTGATGTTGGCTACCCTACCGTATACAACAATGAAAACCTGAATACCGTTGCCCGTTCACTCGCAGAACAATACATGGGTAAAGAAAAAGTAGAAACCACTGAGGTACGTATGGGCGCTGAAGATTTCGGTTATTATACCCGCCAGATACCCGGTTGCTTTTACCGGCTGGGGGTAATGAATGTAGCAAAGGGCATTACTTCAGGTGTACATACGCCAACGTTCAACATCGATGAAAGTGCTATTGAAACCGGCATGGGCATGATGGCCTGGCTGGGTGGTGGTACAGAGTTTTAAAGTTGTACCTGTTATCCCTTTCAGCCCTTTTCTTTACGTTTAACAAAGTCAAAAAAACCGATCAACAACACCAGTACAAACCAAATCACATTAAATAGTTGTGCTTTAGCAACAAATGACGGGATTTTTTCAAAATTGCGCATGAACGATATGGCTGGATACATATAAGGGTAATAATACAGATGCTCCCACGAATGAATAATTAAACCTGTTACCAGCAACCCTAACCCTATGCCAACTGATAAAATAAAATTGCGAAAGCGCAAACTTAACCAATATTGAATAGCAGCCATAGCCAGCACAGAAAAATAAGTCTTTACAATTAACAAAAACATTCGCTCCCACGGAACAGGGTGATCAAAAAATGTATACTGTTTTTGCACCAGGTTGGCAGCATAAGATGCAAGGATGATGGATGCACTAAACAGGATAAAACAAAACAGGATAAGTGCGTGAATAACAATAAACCTTGAAAAAAAGATGTCGGCCAGGGTTCGGGGCAACGTGTAAACCTGCTTCCAGGTATTATTCCTGTATTCTATTTGCACCACCAGGCTTGTTACCAGTATAACATACATGGGCAGCAGAAAAATAGTAGCAACTTCCCAGTTGTTGTTAATAATATGTAGCCAGGGATTACCTTTAAAAACGCGTAGAAAATGATCGGGCTGTGCTACCAGACTTATAAAATTTATTACAGGAATAAAGGCAGCACCTACAACCGTTAACCAGAAAGCCGCCGTTCGTTTACTTTTCAGGAACTCCGCTCGTGTATTGAGTACAAATGAGGTGACCATAATTTATTGAGCAGTAATTTGAATAAATAAATTTTCGAGGTCATTTTGCGCAACAGCCAGCTGATAAACTTCCACATCCTGCTGCACCAGCAGTTTATTCAACAACGCCGATCGTTCCCTGCTTTCATAATCAACTACCAGCCGGCTTCCATTTACCTGTTTTACAGGAAAATGATCCTTTATCACCAGTTGCGCCTTTGTTATATCATTCACTTCTATTTCAACAACCGATTGGCGCGATTGCAATTGCTGCAATTGTTGCAGACCGCCCTGGAATAATAATTTTCCTTTATGAATGATACCAACATGCGTAGCCATTTTCTCTACTTCGCTTAACAGGTGGCTCGAAACAAGGATCGTTTTCCCAAATTCCCGGTTCAGTTGTTTGATTAATTCCCTGGTTTCAATAATGCCGTTGGGATCCAGGCCATTCGTTGGTTCATCAAGTATCAGTACTTCAGGGTTGTGCAACAAAGCAATGGCAATGGCCAACCTTTGCTTCATGCCCAGTGAATAGTTTTTTGCTTTTTTATTCGCCGCTTGCTGCAACCCTACCAGTTGAAGCACTTCGTTAATCCTGTTTTTATTGCACTGATACGTTAACCGAAAAACTTCCAGGTTTTCTTTACCGGTCAAATGCAGGTATAACGAAGGCTGTTCAATCAGTGAACCAATGCGACGTAATATGTCAAGCCGGTGCCGTTGAAAATGCCGCCCAAATAGCGTTAAATCACCTTCCTGCTTTTTTAATAATCCAAGCAATAACCGCAAGGTGGTGGTTTTGCCGGCGCCATTAGGACCTAAAAAACCATAGATGCTACCGGCGGGTACCTGCAGATTCAAATCATCCAATATTTTTTGACCGGTTTGAAAAGCAAAGTGCAGATTCTGTGTTTCAATAATTGTATGCATGAAACGATGGTATTAGTTAACGATCATATCGAACCGTGAATAATATACAGAAAGCCGGTCGGCAGGAAAAGCGGTACTTGCTTTCTTTGCCTTGGGTTTCTGCATCTTCATGACCAGAGGCTTTTTTCCAGTAGCTCCTTTCCCGCGGCCATTGCCTGCAATGATCGTGAGGAAGATGATGGCCAATACCAGTATCAGGTGTTGCATACAATTTATTTTAAGGCTTTAATATTGTTACCCGACAGGGTAACGGAGGACTTGCTATCTGCATCCATTGTCAGGTTCCTGATCACAGCTTCTTTATCATTGATCTCTGATTTGATCAATTGAACATTCAGGTCATTGACAAAGGCATGATCGTTCAGCTCAATTTTTGAATGATCACTGTTGATGTTTAATTGATTAAAATATACAGTTGCATTATTATTAATAAAGAGACGGGAATCTTTTTCCAGTTTAACAGTATAAGAAGGCGCAATGGTAGAATCATCGGCACCACCTACCCGGAGAACGCTATTTGAGGCGTTGATCTGTACAGTAGCAGGCAGGTAAACATTCACATGGTTATAATTCCGGTTCCCCCGTTCCGGGTCATCAATAGCATGAGTGCTGTCGCCAATGACAATCAGCGTATCGTTGACTACACGATATGTTAAGGGGGAAACTTTCTCTTTCTGAATTTCCAACTTGGATGTGTCACCGGGCATGATGCTTATATTTCCCATACCGGTTATTGAAATAAACCGAACTGCGGGTATATCAACCTTTGTAAACGAAGAAAAAATATCCCGGTCAAATTTTACATAGTCGCCCCGTTTGTATTTAGCATATACCATCAATTGAACAGCCGTTGTTAAAAGGATGATCGAAAGAAAAATGGCTAATAATAATTTATTGCTTGTTTTCATGATTAGTTCTAAGTTTTAAGTTCTTAGTACCTGGTTTTGCGTTTCGCGCCTCCCTGCGCCGGCAGGTTAAGCGTTCAGCATTCAGCGTTAATTAAAATGTTGCTTCTTGAATTTTTCAAATCGTGGTTTAAGTTCATCGGGTTCCATACCTAACAGAAACATGGTTCGGAAAACCTGGGGCAGATCTTTCTCTACAAAATCATTTCTGCGGTATAGCTGTGCATTTTTTATTGCCGTGGGCGATACAAAGTACCCAATGCCCCGCTGGTTATGAATGATCTCCTGTTGCTGCAGGAATTCATAGGTACGCATGACAGTATTTGGATTTACTTCAAGCTGTACCGCCAGTTCCCGTACGGATGGAATACGCTCTTCGATCTTCCATTCTTTTAGCAAGATCTTCTCGCACACATAATCGGCAATTTGTAAGTATATAGCTTGCGATTCACGGAATTGCATATCTTTTTTATTTAAGCGTTAAACTTCCTTTTCTTTCAACCTGAAATAAGCGACCACCCAAAGACTGGGCGCAAGTGCATATTTGATAAGAAAAAGCATTATCATACTGAACCATTCGGGCAGTTGTACACTCAGCTCTCCTTTTTGATGATCAAATATGCGGTAAACCGTAAATGGTTTAAAGAATCCACCATCAGGCATAAATGAACCAAGCACTTTATGCATAAAGAAAACCAGCACCAAAAACACGACCAGTCCTGAAACCAGGGTTTTTATATACTGGTATTTTTCAAAATATATTGAGCCCAATTGGAAAATAGATTGTATGCCAAAATAAATGAGCAGTAGATAGAAATTTAAATTTATCCCATTCCGGTCCTGAGCTACAAACACATTGATTACTTCTGTCGGATGGTTAAATGGCCTATGCTCCCGTTCCATCACTGCCTGAGCCACACCGTTAGCTACTTTGACCATAATAAGATCAACGGCATAAAACATAATGGTATAGCTGATAAAAAACAAGATGACACCGTATAATATTGCGCTCAGTAATTTTTCCAGTAAAGAAGCCGGCGTCAATAGATAATGCATGGCTTTGGGGCCTTCTGACAGTTCACTAAAAATAAGGCTGGCATATAAACAGCCGGTCAAAAACAAACCTACAAAATAGGTAATCAGCTGCATATTGTCCCCTATCGCATTCCTGGGGTTAATGATCATCAAAAAGGAGAACCATAATACCATTAAACCGCCAATAGCACCAAGCGATAGCAGGTATTTTCTTTTATTCTCATGCCAGTGTTTGCTTATATATAATAACCAACGATTAAAATCAAAAACGGAATTCATAGCAATAGTTTAAGCGTTAAAGACAGATTCAATAGCCTTGCCATTAAGAACAATGGCTTTGTACAATAATTCAAGATCGAGTTTGCTTTCATCACCCGCCGTATTACGGGTTATAACAGCACTGCCGCGTAAAGAAGGTTCGCGAAACAAAGCCTGTTTTATTTCATCGTTGTCAAATGAAATATGAAAAGACAGGCGGCGGGTAATATTATCAACCGTTTGGTCAAATAAGATGCGGCCTTCATCAATAATAGTAACGCGATCAATAAGGCTTTCCAGGTCTTTTACCTGGTGGGTGCTGATGACGATGCATTTATTTTCATCGAGACAACCGGCAATTACTTTCCGGAACTGGCTTTTGCTCATAATGTCCAGGCCGTTGGTTGGTTCATCCATCAGTAGTACAGAGGTATTACAGGCCAGGCCAAAGCTGATCAGTACTTTCTTTTTCTGACCATAACTCATTTTTTGCAAGGTGTTGGAACGGGGAATATCAAACTCGGTGATATACCGGTTAAATTGATCGTCGTTGAATTTGGGGTAAAAAGGGGCATTGTATTTTACCAGGTGTTCAATGGGTATGTCGGGCAGAAAAAATTCTTCGGGCACCATAAATATATCTCGCAGGAAAGCAGGCTGGCGTTTGCCAGGCGTAAAACCGAGTACGTTTACGGTTCCTTTTTCAGGAAATAACAACCCGGCCATGTTTTTCAGGAGGGTCGATTTGCCGGTTCCGTTCTTGCCGAGTAATCCGTAAATATGGCCGGCTTCCAACTGCAGGCTAAGGCCGGTAAAGATATTTTTACGTCGATACCCAAAATGAAGGTTTTGGATCTGAATCATGTTTGGCGTTTTAGTGTACTAGTTTAATAGTACACACAAACATAAAAGCTTTTTCCGGATTTGACAATGCTTTGGTAAGAAAAGTGATGAGCGGGAATCAGGCGGGCGCGGGATAAGACGGAATACTTTTATCAAATGAAGTCGAAAACGCTGGGGCTCAAATATTTATAGTGTAACTAAAACGAAAGACCTCAAGGGGGTGTAACATTATAACAGTAACACACATATAATCATAGATCAACTCCATCAAAGGGTTTCAAATAAAACTATGTGCGTTATGGTAATGGTTTTATCTTATATTACAAAATACCATAATAACTCATGCGGCGGAATCGTTTAACCGCTGTTACTTTGTATCTGCAAAACAGGAACCATTAAACTATTCCATTCATCCAATTTTGTTTTATGCAAAATACCATCCATCCGAAATTAACAGCTAAAACAAATTCTACCCTAATTTTTGCATCCCTGTATAACTGGATCACCAAATACATAAAAGTTAATTACTGTCTTATTTTCTTATTTGCATATACCGCTATAAGTAAATTAACACTGTTTTCATACAGTACTCCCTTCGCATGGGAGACGTTTAAAATAATTGACTTATCATCTTTTGAAGAAGCCATGTTTAAATCACCTGTGCTTCGCCCGTATGTGCATCAACTCGCTTATATTATACCAATTACAGAGATGGTTGCCTGTTTATTGTTACTTTTTAATAAAACTAAAAAAGCAGGATACTATTTTTCATTGCTCTTGCTCACATTATTTACCGGGTATATCGTTTATATCCTGAAAGTGTACCCCAATAATCTTCCCTGTGTTTGTGGTGGCGTGATTTCGTTGATGTCGTGGAAACAGCACCTGCTATTTAATTTCTTTTTTGTGCTTATTACGGTAAGAGCTATTTATTTAATGCACAAACAACAGCCGAAATAATCAAAGCCTATGCATCAGCAATCGCTTGCTGTTATACATGGGCCTGAATAAAAATATTTTGTTGCAACAGAAAGGGTATTGTCTGCACCCTATAAATGCAGGCGACACTATTTAATTAATCAAAATTTTAAACTCATGAAACATTTAAAAGTTGGTATTGCTGCTATGGTATTCATGCTGGCCATTGTAACCTCATTCGCATTTCGTAATGTAGAAGAAAAGAACCGGGCGATGTTCACTTGTACCTGGTATGACTTTAACGGTAATCCCGGCGAGGAATTTGATCCTGCCAAATATTCACTATCAACCGGAACACCTTCTTGTCCGGACCAAGGCGGGAACTTGTGTGGCGTTTGTGTAGACGCGGGCGATATTTATTCATCAGGAGCCTATGCAGGTTTGCCAATGGTAGATGATATCAATACACCCATATCAAATGTAGTTAACTTTGCATTGATGACCGGGGAAGATAATCCCCAGGAAGGCTTTAATGAAATAGCTGAATTAAAAGCTCCCTAAAAGCTCAAAAATAAAAGCATCCGATGTCTGCAATCCGGCAAACATCGTTCGGACTGAAGTGCATCGGATGCATATTTTACTTAAGTAGTCTTATAGAAGTCACTTTATCATTTACATGTACCCGCAACATGTAAATTCCCTTTTGCAAATGAGGGGGTGGAGAAAGACTAATGGTATTTTCTCCTGGCGGCAGGAATAATTTCAGTGACTTTACTAATTTTCCCCGCGCATCTATTAGTGATACGTTTACATTGCCCGCCCTTATAACGCTTATTTTTACGAAAATTTCGTTTATGAACGGATCAGGATATGCACTTATTAACCTGGCTTTATTCTCATTCACAATTACCGTAATAATTTTTGAATACTCCACATGTCCATCCTTATCTACCATTTTCAAACGATAGTATAGTACGCTATATGAACCTGTTGTGTTAAGTATACCGGCATCCGAAAAACGATATTCCGTATTACTATTGCTGGTTTGCTGTAAATCTATTTTCCCAATAACCGGGAATGTTATTCCGTCAATTGAACGCTCCACTTCAAAATGACTAAAATTAGTAGCTTCTGCTGCTTCCCATTTCAACTGAACATCTTTATTTATTTTGCCGGCTGCGAAATGAATTAATTTAATAGGTAAAACAGCTTGTACCGGCGCTGGAGCAACCCCTCTAAATGCGGCCTGGTTTGTTGTGGCATTAGCCAGTACGACAGGCGTTGCCGAAAAAGCACCGTTATAGCCGCTTGCATCCGTGAGGCTTACCAGTTGTCCTCCTTTTATGGAACTACTATTTGCACCTCTTCTCGTTGCGTATAGGGTAACCGTGGTTCCCGAAACCTTTGGAGTAAGTGACCGGTAATCATCTGCGCTAACGCCTACTGTACCATTCGACACCCAGCTCCCCGATACCAGAGAATATTTTTGAATACCGCTATTATCATTTGTGAAATAGAGCACATCCACTCCTGCAATGCCAGCATCCAAATCAAGCAATATAAACTGGCCGGGGAGAATTGTTTCAGGTAAGCCAGGCAGGTTGGTAATAGTTTGGCCGGTGGTCGTAGGCAATCCTGTGCCCACAGTTCCTATTCTTGGCGTACTGCTTGTCCCAGACACATATAGCTGACCTCTTGCAATATAAAGACAACGAAGCAGGCCTGTACCTGCACTGTTAAGTTGGGTAGAAGTTGTTGCACCCACTGTTGCATAACGTACCCCACCCGTAGAATTGGCAGTTCCGGCCCCACAAGCCCATATATCGGAACCATTTGTTGATACCGCACACCTTACAAATGCGCCGGAAGAAAGATCGGTAAGTGCTGTAGAGGTATTAATGGTGGCGTCATACTTAACTAATCCAATCGTTCTTGACCATTGGTCACTGGGTGTTCCCCCAACGCCGATTGTTCCCACGGGTGCATTATAGCCGGTAAGTACCAAATACTGGCCATTTGTAGATAAGGTTAATAAACCCTCTGTATTTCCATTCCCGGCCGCGGTTAATATATCATTCGAACCACTTACGGCTACCGGCATGGCAACAGATTGCACCAAT
>DASUVL010001209.1:0-2951 GCA_036379015.1 Niastella sp. | reverse complement strand
TCTGCGTTATCAGTATCTGCTCGATAGTATGGGCCTGCTTTGGTGGACACAACTTTCTGCCCACGTATGGTACAATACGCCGGAGTTTAAAAGCAACTTTAAAACATTATTGAAAGAGTGGGTGATAGAACGACGGAATAGTCCGTCCCTGGTATTGTGGGGGTTACAGAATGAAAGCAAGATCCCCGAAGATTTTGCCCGCGAATGCACCGAACTTATTCGTGAACTCGATCCCACTACCTCTACCCAACGAAAAGTAACCACCTGTAATGGTGGCGAAGGCACCGATTGGGATGTACCGCAAAACTGGACGGGTACCTATGGCGGCAATCCCGCCACCTATGACCAGGATGTCATCCGCCAACAACTGATCGGCGAATACGGCGCCTGGCGTACGCTCGACCTGCATACCGAAGGCGGTTTTGTGCAGAACGGCGCACTCAGCGAAGACCGCATGACGCAGCTGATGGAAATGAAAGTGCGGTTGGCTGAATCGGTTAGAGACAGTACGTGCGGACAATTCTTCTGGCTCTACACGTCGCACGATAATCCCGGTCGCGTGCAGAGTGGAGAAGGGTACAGAGAACTGGATCGAATTGGTCCGGTTAACTACAAAGGATTATTAACGCCCTGGGAAGAACCCCTGGATGTATTTTATATGTTCCGCGCTAACTATGCACCGAAGGAAACATCACCGATGGTGTACATTGTTTCGCATACCTGGCCCAACCGCTGGACAAGCCCCGGTAAAAAAGATGGCATTGTGGTGTACTCCAATTGCGATGAAGTGGAATTGTTCAATGATGTAAATAATGTTTCTTTAGGTAAACGCAAACGCAACGGCATCGGCACCCATTTTCAATGGGACGGCGTTGATATCAAATACAATGTATTATATGCAGTAGGTTATGTGAAGGGAAAAAGAGTGGCGGAGGATGTTATCGTGTTACATTTTTTACCACAGGCACCGCATATCAAGGCTTTATTCCCTCCCCCTTCCTTCGGTCGCCGAAGGCTTGCCGAAGGCGCAGCAGGGGGAGCCGGTGGGGGTATCCCCCCTTCAGGGGGGCAAGGGGGGTACTTGTACCGCGTTAATTGCGGCGGTCCTGATTATAAAGACGGGCATGGTTTTACGTGGCTGGCAGACCGTGAGAAAACGTCTGCCAATACCTGGGGCTCTGTTTCCTGGACAAAACAATTTCCGGGCATGCCGGCTTTCTTTGCCAGTCAGCGCCAAACGTATAATCCCATTAAGGCGACCAACGATGCGCCGCTGTTCCAGACATTCCGCTATGGATTACAACAACTGCGATATGAGTTTCCCGTTCCGGATGGAGATTATAAAGTGGAGTTGTATTTTACCGAGCCATGGTGGGGCATTGGTGGAGGCATGAATTGTAAAGGCTGGCGGGTGTTTGATGTAGCCATCAATAACAAAACGGTGATCAAAGATCTCGATATCTGGTCGGAAGTGGGAGTGGCACGTGCACTGAAGCAGGTAGTGGATGTACATGTTACGGGCGGACAATTAACCATTTCATTTCCGAATACGTCGGCGGGGCAGGCGGTTATCTCCGCTATTGCGATTGCAACAAAGGATCAAAAAACAAAAGCAGCGCCGCAGTCACCTGCGCTGATCAAAAATCTCGTCTCGTTTTCCGCCCGAAGAATAAATGAGCAAACCTGGTTAAACACCGGCGATCAACAATATACTGACAGCAATAGTGTATTCACCGCATTGCCGCCTGTTTTGTATGGTGCAGAATGGATACAAATGCCGGATAATAACAACGACAAGGAGTACCCGCGCTGGGCAATGTTTACCGTAGCCGCAGATGCCGATGTTTTTGTCGCGGTGGATAGCAGTGTGCAAAAGCCACAGTGGTTGGAAGGATATGAAGATACCAAAATGATGGTGCAAAATTTCAAGGCTGGTAAAACCGGTACCTTTAAACTGTATCGTAAACGATACGCTGCCGATTCATTGGTTGATTTAAGCACGAACAGCATCGGTATGATGTATTCGGTATTTGTAATGCCCGTAACCACCTTACAACCACCCTTCGATCAAAAACCCACCACGGGTTATAAAATGGAGCAAGCGGTAACAACAGGGGAGGGAAGTGCCAGGCAAACGGTCAACAAAAGGGAATCGGTAGTATTCACCAAACCGGCCGGCGCGCAGGTTGACGTAACCATCAATACAGGGGTAGGAGATGTGTATTCCATTACCATCCGGTATACCAATCCATCAACCGAAACAAAGAAAGGAAGTTGGCAATTGATAGCCGCTGACGGAACCGTGATGAAAACAGAAGCCATAGAGTTCACCAACAGCCGCGAAGGCAAATGGAATTATTTCACGACAACGTCCGGTTCCATGATCAATGCAGGGAAGTATACCATACGTATAATTGCTGAAGATGCGGAGGGTGTGGCGATTGGGGGAGTGGATGTACAGTAAGTAATGGTGAGTAAGTTGACCTGTAAGGTTCACCTTCGGGGCCTAAACAAATAGCAAGCTTAAACGAACCTGACAGGTCAATTTACAAGACATAAAGTAAAACGCGGAACCCAAATTGAATTTTGTGTTCCGCGTTTTTGCGTTTAGCAGCCCGGTTCAGATGATGGGCCGGGAAACTCTGGTTACCATAAAAATGGAAGTTAACATGGCTGGAAAAAAATAAGGTAAAAAATTGCAGTATTGAATCAAAGGGTTTAGGTAAATAATATCCTTCAAGTAAAAGGTGAATTGCACACTTATCGTTAAAATCAACGCGTCTATTGCCAAAAACTGCACGAAAAAAAATCTTTTTGGCGTTAACAACTTTCCTGTTTAGTTTTAGAATGAAAATTGTTTGTCATTGTTCATTTACGGGTATTGCTGGAATATTGATTCCTGTAATGCCTGCGACCAAACCTTATCTAATGCCAAAACGATTGCTTATCCT
>DASUVL010001208.1:0-5870 GCA_036379015.1 Niastella sp. | reverse complement strand
CTGATCCTTTATCGTTTTATATTTATACCTCCGATACAAAAAAGGAGCAGGAATGGTTACAGGCTGTTTCTTTTGGCGGGGGATGTGTAAATAATTCAAGCTGGCATTTTACCAATCATCATTTGCCTTTTGGCGGGCGTGGTAATAGTGGTATGGGAAAATATCACGGGAAATACAGTTACAACGTGTTTAGTCATGCCAAAGCCGTGATGAAAACGCCCACCTGGTTCGACCCGGCTATTAAGTATCCGCCATTTAAAGGGCGATTGAAAATTTTTAAATGGATAATCAGGTAAATGACTGGCTGTTACATACCAGGTAGGTGTAAATATCAGTTCGTTCGATGGTTCGTAATATAGGATACAATAAATAATCACCTAGTTTATGACAGGCAGGCAAAAAATATTAAAAGCAATTTATCCGTTGTGGATTTCATTTACCAAACTATTAGGCATGAATATTAAAATAGTGGAGAACGCTAAACATGTTAACCCTGTTCAATCTATTTATGAGCTTAGTGTTCCCTTAAATAATGGGAATTCTTTGCCTTTGCAATCGTATAAAGGGAAAAAATTATTGCTGGTGAATACGGCCAGTAATTGCGGATATACCAATCAGTATGAGGATCTGCAAAAGCTATATAAACAATTTGACAATAAACTGGAGATCATTGCCTTTCCTGCCAATGATTTTAAGGAACAGGAGAAAGGTAATGATAGCGACATTGCCCAGTTTTGTAAAGTGAACTTTGGGGTTACATTCCCCTTGGCTAAAAAAAGCGTGGTTATTAGATCGGGTGATCAAAATAGCATTTTTCAATGGCTGACAGATAAATCGAAAAACGGTTGGAATGAACAACCTCCTTCCTGGAATTTTTCAAAATACCTGATCAATGAGCAGGGCATGCTTACTCATTATTTTGATCCTTCCGTTTCACCGCTTAGTGAAGAGGTAATAAGTGCAGTGAAAGAACTTAATGCCTAACGTTTAAGGTCTGACGCGAAATACATCTATCTTAAGCGTTTGCGTTCTGCTCGCCTTGTGCCACCGCTAAAGCTTTGGCGGCACGCGGTCGCGAAGTTTCAGTCACTTGCGCCAAAGCTTCGTCCGACGCCATAGGCTTTGGCCGACGGCTGTCAGCGGTGGCGCACGAAGCAAGGCATTCGGCGTTAAGCACTAAGCTTTTATATTATTTAATAAACCTGATTGCAAACGGATACTTATACGCCTCCCCATTATTAGCTTTTAGCCCCGCAATAACTGCAAGTATATAGGCTACCAGGTTAATGATCAATATTATTGAACCTATTCCAAAGCCGCCACTCAACAATGAAAATGGACTACGCCACATGCGACCAAAGCCGAATGCAGCGCCGAAGAAGCCAAGTAGCAGAATGCCTGCAATAATATTGATGATCAGGATCGTTAACTGAAAGTTCAGGGCTTCCTTTCCATGTGGTTCAATCTCGGGCAACTCATTCTTTTTTATTTGCCAAACCAGCAGCGGTCCAAGAACACTTCCCAGTCCAAAAAATAAACCGGCTAAAGCAGATAGGTGGCAAAGCATTGACCAGGTACGAACATTTTGATCGCGGGTATCCATGATGAAGGTATTTTGCGTTTAAGTTAAGAAAGAAAGACCAATGACTAAACCTTGGTACCTGGTTAGTCGCATAGAATGTCAAAAAATTACACGGGTTACTGTACAACAGCGGGCTGATCTAACAGGGAAGCTACAGCTGTGATCATGGTACACACATGGTAATAAAACCTTTTATTTACTTTGTCAAATGTATCACCCGGGCGATGATAATCGGCGTGGTCTTCTACCCCAAAGTACAGGTATGGAATATGATTTTGATGGAATGGAAAATGGTCCGATTGATTGGTCCAGTCATGGATACCGCTTTTTTCACCATCGTGCCCAAATCGAATAGCTACAGGCGTGAAAGGTCGAATACTATCTACATACTTTTTTAAAAAGGGGTAATGATATATACCGGTGGCATAAATTTCATTGCTATCGTTACGGCTTATCATATCCATATTCAAATTTACCATGATAGTACTTAACGGTATGGGACAATGAGAAACAAAATACTTTGATCCTATTAACCCTTTTTCCTCTGCGTCGAACGCTACAAAAAGCAAAGAGTGTTTGGGCGGGTGTTGTTTGAAATATTGCGCCATGGCCAGCAGGGCAGCCGTACCGGAAGCATTATCATCTGCGCCGTAATAAATATCGCCATTGCGGGTACCGAGGTGATCGTAATGTGCCGTAATGACCATGTAATTATTTTCATACTGGGACCCTTTAATCACGCCTATAATATTGGCGCCTTGCTGGTTGTTTGCGCCAAACGGAAAAGACTGTAAACGGGCATCACCGACCTTGTCTACTTTTAGAGAGTCTAAAATTTTTATTATGTATTCCCGGGCCAGCTTATTGCCCGGTGTAGCGGTTTCTCTGCCCTGCATGGCTGCAGAAGATAAATATTCAAGGTGATTAATTAAAGTAGTACTGTCAATATTAACCAGCGTATTGGTTGCGCCGGCATTTTTCTTTTTGGTTTCATTATTGGGTGGGCAACCGGTGAGCAGTATGGCGGCAGCTACAATTATCAATCCACCCACTAAGGTTCTGGTTGTTTTTTTTGCGCAGGAAATGAAAAGGTTTAACATACATGGAAATTAATAAAATGCTGCTAACTAACAAGCGCAGGCAGGTAACTGGTCTTCCGTTAATGGAATAACCTGCCTTTCTAATATGATGCCGGAAAATTTTTCCTTGACCTCATTCAATATGCTATCTACCTCCTGTAATGTTTTTACCGTTACCAACCTGGTACGGTATTCTTTAACGTGAGACAACCCTTTGAGATAATTGGAATAATGGCGGCGCATTTCGAGAATGCCTAACACTTCCCCTTTCCATTCAACAGATTTATGGGCGTGGGTACGGCAAATTTCAACGCGTTCTTCTACAGATGGAAGCGGTAACATATTGCCGGTTTGCAAAAAATGTTTGATCTCCCTGAATATCCAGGGGTAACCGATGGCTGCCCGGCCGATCATTACACCATCAACGCCATAGCGGTTTTTATAATCAAGCGCTTTTTGGGGAGAATCAATATCGCCATTACCAAAAATGGGGATATGAATACGGGGGTTGTTTTTTACAGCTGCAATCAATGACCAGTCTGCTTCGCCTTTATACAACTGGGCGCGGGTACGTCCGTGAATGGTAAGGGCTTTAATACCAATATCCTGCAAGCGTTCAGCCACTTCGCCAATATTTTTGCTGTTATCGTCCCAACCCAGCCGGGTTTTAACAGTTACCGGTAACGAGGTTGATTTTACAACCGCTGTCGTTAGCCGAACCATAGCCTCAACATCTTTAAGTACAGCAGCTCCGGCCCCTTTGCTAACCACTTTTTTAACAGGGCAGCCAAAATTGATATCCACCAGATCGGGTTGTACCGTATCTACAATCTTAGCGCTCAAGGCCATAGCCTCTTCATCGCCCCCAAATATTTGAATACCAAAAGGACGTTCAAATTCAGTAAAGTCAAGCTTTTGCCGGCTTTTGATAGCATCGCGAATAAGTCCTTCGCTGGAAATGAATTCGCTGTACATCAAATCGGCCCCGTTTTGTTTGCAAACAAAACGGAATGGCGGGTCGCTCACATCCTCCATGGGTGCCAGAAGCAACGGAAAATCAGGGAGCAATATGTTGGCGATTTGTACCATTTTTATTATTGTTAATAGCGGAAAGTGCTGTTTCTGACCTAATTACATTATAATTTGAAAGCAAATCACAACTCCTTATCTTGCAACCTTTACAAGGATTTGCGCGGCAGCAAATTTACACACTAATCTTTGTTTATACCAGCCTATGAGAGGTCATTTACATTTAAAATCACCCTTGCGTCAATTGGGCTTGTTCCTTGGACTCTTTTGCTTATTGTACATTTTTACAGGCGTATTTTCTTTAATTGTTTACAAGAGCAGTGGGATTGATGTTCAACACATTGATAAAGTAGACTGGAATAATCCCCACGTAATCGCTGTTACCAAAATTGTACAGGCTTTTTCATCAGTACTCTTGTTTATACTTCCGGTTCTACTGTATGCCCGTTTAACCTTTACTGGAAAATACTGGTATTTTTTAGGTTTCAGGGATGCTGAAAAATCGAATATGTACGTACTGGCCGTGGTAGGCATTTTACTGGCTTTACCGTTTGTATTCTGGTTGGGTGACCTCAATCAGAAAATTCCTCTGCCCGACCAGTTAATAAAAATGGAAGAGCAATCTTCTCAGCAAATGGCGGCTTTTCTTAAAATAAGAAATTCCCTGGATATAGTTATTAATGTATTTATCATAGCGTTATTACCGGCTATTTGCGAAGAACTGTTTTTTAGAGGCGTGTTACAAAGAATAATTATTCAAATGACCCGTAATCCCTGGGTCGGTATTGTGATAACAGCCGTTTTATTTTCATCTCTGCATATGCAATTCCTGGGATTTTTGCCGCGGATGTTTTTAGGCATTGTATTGGGCGCCGTTTATTGGTTTAGTGGTAGTATATGGACAAGCATGATTGCTCATTTCGTAAATAATGCAGTACAGGTGATTATTGCCTCTTACGTGCCGAAGTATATTGATAAAAATCCTGAGACACCGGTATTGGCTGCCGTAGTTAGTGGAATTGTTATTTGGGCTATACTTTGGTATTTTCAAAAACAGTCTACAATTACTTATTCCAAAGTGTACAATACCGATGAGCTAACACCTACCAATCAATTTATGGCATAAAATATATTTCCTTTTGCCTATGGCGCTCAACGTTCAAACTTTTAAAACAAGATCACTTACCGCCGTGGTATTTGTAGTAGTAATGCTTACGGGCCTGCTATGGAACCACTGGAGTTTTTTTATATTATTCAGTATTATTCATTTTGGCTGTTGGACTGAATTCCAGAAGCTGGTTGGATTAATAGATCCTGATTATACTTCGATTACCCCTTTTCACAAGTATGGTGTGCAACTGGCTGGTTGGTGCCTGATGTTGTATTTTACAAATGACCAGTTTTTTCTTTTCGGAATGCGGTTGCATGAAATAGGCTGGTGGCTTGGGTTGTTGTTTATATTTATTCTGCCCATCATTGAATTGTTATTTGCGAAAGAAATAATGCCCAAAAACATTGGCTATTCTGCCATTGGGTTACTTTATATTTCCTTAGCCTGGGGCTTAATGATGGATCTGCGCACTTCTTTTATTGCCCCCAGTAAGCATATTGATTTATTATCGCCTGATAGCTGGGGGAAACTGATCCCCTGTGGATTGATCTTTTCGATCTGGATCAATGATACAATGGCTTACGTTGTTGGATCATTGATAGGAAAAACACCATTTTCAAAGATCTCACCCAAAAAAACCTGGGAAGGAACTGTTGGGGGCGCTATACTATGTGTAGTGGTGATTGCGTTACTGGGTTACTTTACAGCACCCGCTAATGGGTATCCTGTAATTCATTGGATTGCCATTGCTGCTATTGCTGCCATTGCAGGAACAGCAGGCGATCTGATAGAAAGTAAGTTAAAGCGTGTTGCCAATGTAAAGGACAGTGGGCATATAATGCCAGGACATGGTGGTTTTTTAGACCGGTTCGATTCTTTACTGGTAGCAATTCCGTTTGTTTGGTTATATATTCAATTGGCACTAAAATGAGATTTCAACTACTAATCATTATCCTTTTTACCGCTTTGGTAAGCTGTACCGCTTCTCCCGGTGAAACCCCGGTTCCCATGCTGGAATTTAAACCCGGCATGATCAGTAAGAAATTATATAAAGGCCAGATAAAAGAAG
>DASUVL010001207.1:0-5219 GCA_036379015.1 Niastella sp. | reverse complement strand
GTTCTTTTATGGCATATTCAAGGTGCAGGTTGAATTGGTTACCAAAATAAGGAGCCGAAATGTCAAAGATGTAAGAGCCGGCATCCTGTGTTGCTACCAGTTTGTCTTTTATTACTATTCTTTTATCATCTGCCGTTACCTGCTCTACAATGATAGGCTTATCGGGCACATTGATACTAACGCTATCAGGATTGAACCGTACCAGCCCATCTATAGAAGGTAATGAAAACCAGCCATCCCTGGTTTCAATACCACAAGGCGTGCACCAGCCATTAAATTCATTGGAACTAAATCCATATGATTTATCAACATAGTAATAATAAACAGACGTTTGGCTGCCAGCGGCATAATTATCCAACTCTTTTTTTGCAACCCTGAACAACCCCTTGTTGGTGGGGATCCAGAAATAACCCTGCCGGTCTTCCATAAAACAATGTGCAGTGGCAAGGCCATTCCTGCTATCCATAGGCATCCTGATGAAATGATGCTTATAGAATTTATAAAAGCCCTGTCCGTAAGTGCCAATCCAAATGCTGCTGTCCTTTGCCACATGAATAAGCGAGACAGCCTTTTTTTCCAGGCCAGGCACCGGTCGTAATACATGCTTCAACAGATCATAGGTAAACAAGCCTTTCGATGTTCCTATCCATAAAGTATTAGTACTAACTCTCCTGAGCACAGCAATCTCTTCATCCTGTTTCAGGCCGAGATCCTTCACTAAAATGGTATCTACAGATCCGGTGCGTCTGAAGACCTGGTGCTTATTACTATAGATGATATCTTTATTTTCGGTTTCAATAATGCCGGTAAGATAAAAGCCGAGGTGTTTTACACCTGTAAAAGCACGAAGCCCGGCATCGGTCTTTTTAAGTGAGTCAGATGCAGAATACCAGATGGCGCCATCGGATGTCTGCATCAAAACATGTTTGTCGAAATTTCGTGTAACGGGAAAGGGAATATGCTCTTTGCTGGAATAATTCAGGATCCCGGTACAGGTAAGAATGCGTTCTCCCGGCAATTCGATCTGCGCAGCCTGGCTATTGCCCGCAAAGCCGGGCTCATTGAAAAAAAGCCTTTCAAATTCATGTAGCTTCAATACATACAAGCCGCTTGTCATAGACCCTACATAAAGCATCTGGTGATCTTCCTCATAGATCATACACTGGATGTCTTTAACAGGCATATTGGCTGCCAGCATTTTATAGTCCAATACGTTGTTTTCCAACCGAAGCCACAGAATGGTATCCTTACAAACCATCATGGTGTGTGTACCATCTTGTCTTATTTTTAAGGAAGCCTTTACCGGGTCGGGTGCTGCTTCGGCCGCCTTAATTAAAAATGGCTGCAAGTTCCCGGCACACCTGATATTTGTTTGCAATTCCCCGTTTTTGTACGCATACACGCGGTATTGATCATCTATATAAAAATAAATATCGTGTACCATGAATTGAAGAGCCAGCTTATGGCCGGTAATTTCAGGCAATGAGGTTATGCTGCGCGTATTTTCATCGAGGAAGTAACTATGGCCGGCTTCAGTGAAATAAGCCTGCCGTTCATTTACTGTAACCAGCAAATGGCTGGCTGCCAGTTTATCGGGCAGTTGTTTAAGCGCCCTTTCCTTTCTACTGGTTACATATTTGTTGTAAATACCGGGATAAAAAAACAGGTGGCTGTTGGCGGAGATCAACCAGTGATGGCGGGAGGCGGAAATGACGCTATCCGCCACGATCTGATAGTCATCGGTTACAGTCAGGATACGACTGCTGTCAGCGGTCGGTTTAATAAAGATCCTGTTTGATCCAGGCGCTTGTTGTGATAGTGAAAATTCATTCCATAATAAAGCCGGACTATTCTCCATGTTATATTCCCTGAATTTCTTACCATCAAACCGAACAATACCCATTTGAGTGGCCAGCCACAGGAACCCGTTGTTATCAAAAGCCATGGAAATAACACTGTTTTGCGGAAGCCCATTGTCGCTATTGTAATGGGTAATGCTATACCCGTTAGTGCGAGTCTGTTCTTTTGAAGAAAGCCCTCGCAACAGGCAACATACAATCAATAGCAATGGCCTTAACCGTTGGCAAATCATGGTGTTAATCAGGTCAATTAATGTTATATCAAAAATTCAATATTAGACTTATTTATTACATAAATAAAGGCCCTGGATAATATTTTTTCAAAATTCATCCAATTAGATGTTCAAGATACAATTAACAAATTATCAATATCCAATTAATACTAAGAACCAGTTTTCCCGGACTATCCATTTTTACACGGCTATAATGTTTGTTACTTATAACAAAAATCCGTTACCCGATGAAAACCGTTACTCAAAAGTGCCCTGTCAAATGCTTCCTGCTTGCAGGTATATTGTCAGTAGCGATATTATCAGTAAATACCGTGCAGGCGCAAAACTGTCCGCCCGCTATAGCCACTACTATAACTTCTTTTCCCAATACGTATTATCCGGGACAACAGGCAACCGTGGACGCTGGCAGTACTTCTGTTGAAATAAGTGCCGCCACGTATGGGACCACTCCCATCGGTGCGGGTGATGTTTTATTGATCATCCAAATGCAGGGTGCGCAGATCAATGCAACCAATGACATTAGCTACGGAGATGGGGTAGGCGGGATTGGTTACCTGAATAATGGTCAATTATACGCCGGAAATATGGAATACATGGTGGCCGTAAATTCCGTTCCGCTAACCGGCGGCACGTTGATGCTGCAAACGGGAACAGTTAATAGTTATAAAAAAGCTGCTTTTGGAACCGATGGTCAGTACACTTACCAGGTGATTCGTGTACCGGTTTATTACGACCTCACTTTGAACGCCGACATTACGCCGCCTAACTGGAATGGGACTACCGGCGGGGTAATAGTAATGGCTGTGATGAACACGCTTAACATGAACGGGTATTCGATCAACGTAAGCGGGACTGGTTTTCGCGGCGGCGGCGGTGTGCAGCTGCGTGGCGGCACTGGTACTACCCGGGACTTTGTCACGATGTCGCCCCCCAATGACAGCATTAGTGGCGTGAAAGGCAACCATGCATCCAAGGGCGAAGGAATTGCCGGAACACCGCGGCTTGTTAACAGCAACAATTATGGTTCACTGCTGCTCAATACAGAAGAAGGATATCCCGGCGGAAGTTTCGGCAGAGGCGCCCCCGGCAACGGCGGTGGGGGCGGAAGCGATGATGCGACCCCGATCAATGCCAACAATAGTGGCGGTGGTGGCGGTGGTAACGGCGGCGCAGGCGGAAAAGGCGGCAACAGTTATTCAACGAATGGGCTGTACGGCGGTTATCCCGGCGCCCCATTCGCACAGCGAAGCCCGTTGCGGCTGGTGATGGGCGGGGGTGGCGGAGCCGGCGACAGTAACAACGGTACCGGCACCCCGGGCAGTGGCCTGGCTTCCAGCGGTGCCGCGGGTGGCGGCATTGCTATTATAAGCGCCGGCGCCATCATTAACCCCGGGGTTGTATTGGCCAATGGTAGCGACGGAAATGTCACTATTAGCAACGATGCAGCAGGCGGCGGTGGTGCTGGCGGCAGCGTATTGATCAACGCCCGCAGCGGACATTCCAACATTACAGTATCTGCCAATGGCGGCAACGGCGGCACTAATTATTGGACAGGCCTATCCCCGCACGGGCCCGGCGGTGGCGGCGGTGGCGGTGTTATATATTCCGACGGAATACTCAATGCGGCCTCTACAGTCAGTGGCGGAATACCCGGCACTACAAATAGTGCATCGGGCCTTATCAATTATGGCGCCCAGCCCGGTGCCGCAGGTGAATTAGTTACAGGACCGGTTATGGGCTTCCCGCCCGGCTGTATGGTTTTATCCATGAAATTCCTTTCTGTAAATGGAAAAAGGAACGGAGCGCAGGTGTTGATCAACTGGGAAGTAAGTGATGATAAAAATGTAACAAACTATATTATAGAGCGGAGTGACAACGGCGCCAATTTTTTTACAGCCGGAATAGTAAGCAAGAAGCCGGGTAATGGCGATATCAGCAAGTATACCTTTTCAGATGCATCAACCAATAAAGACGCGACTGCCTTTTACAGGATTAAAGTACTGGATGCAGACGGTCAAAAAATGTTCAGCAAGGTTATTACATTGAAAACAGTTTTTGCTGACGGTTCATTGGAGCTAAGTCCTGTTCCTGCCGACGGGTATTCTATAATACGATGGGTGTCGGGCGCCAAAAGCAACCTCACTATTACCCTGATTGATGTAGCTGGTCATACCGTGTTGCAGCGTCAATACCGGTTAAAAACCGGGGTGAATGAATTGCTGCTTACCAACCTGGAAACTTTGCGGGCAGGCATATACTTTATAAAAGCGTGGGATGGTGCCAGTTATCGGAATGGGAAATTGGTAATTCATCATAGCTTTTAGCATTTACAACAATCGTTTTTTATTTACTCAAATCAATAAGTGTTTTTTATGAAAATGAAGAATTGTTCTTTAATGTTTTTATGTTCGACCCTTTTTTTAATCAGTTGTTCAAAAGACGGCTCAAACGGAGTCGACGGTACCGACGGTACCAATGGTAAAACGGCATTAACCAGAACTACCAAAGAAAAGGCAGGCGCAAATTGTAAGTATGGAGGCAGCAAATTTGAAACAGGGATAGATGCCAACAATAACGGAACGCTGGATGACAGCGAGGTGACAACCACTCAGACAAAATATGTATGCGATGGAGCCGGTGCGCTTTACTCATCCTGGATCGATGTGAATGTATCGGATACGTTAACAAAATTGAAGGAAGAGAATAATTGGTATACTAAGCAGTTACTACCTGCAGCAGCATTAACTGCTGATATCGTGAACAAAGGACAGGTTCTGCTGTATTATAAAGGTAAGAACGGTATAATTTCTCCTGTAACTACTCACTATATAAAAGATGTTGATTCCAGCGGAAAATATGAATTTTCGTTCACAACGGGATTTGTATACAAAGAAAATTATCTTTCCTTTTTTGTAGATTCTTATTATCATTGGGGTTATATCAATGATAACGGATCGGCTGTCCGGTATGTGCTGGTTCCTGGTAATGCTCAGGGTCGCAGCATTGCTGACCTGAAGAAGATGCCTTACAGCGAAATAGCCAAATTCTACAACATTAACGATTAGGAAACGTTTAACAAACGACAAAACCCGCTACAACATCGTGTTGTAGCGGGCTTCCCTTCGGG
>DASUVL010001206.1:0-5218 GCA_036379015.1 Niastella sp. | reverse complement strand
TCGATTTTGATGCGCCACAACCCGCGTAATAAAAATTTACTCGTTTAATAGAAAGCCTTCCTGTTTCCAGGAAGGCTTTTTTCATTTTCTCGATACGGATCATGATCCCTTTCTATGGCAGGGTAATCTCTATTTGTCCGTTAGCCCAGGTTAATAATGCTTTATTATCACAACTTCCTCCGGTTCCAAAATCAACATACATCACCCGGTCATTAATGTTTATTTTCAAAATACCTTTTACTATCCAATGGCAGGCTACCGGTTTTATCAGTGGGGACTCGGTATTCTTTGTTACTGTAATACCATTGGCGTATTTTATCTGTGTACGTACTTCAATCGAGTAAACATCATCGGCACAGGTATTGGTTGCAGCCCCTTCTATTTGCGTAACCGTCTTAGTGCCTTCGTACGTAAATCCTCTTCCATTAGGCCACGCAACTTTACCACCTTCAATCTTCACGGAGTATTTCACAGTACCGTTAGCACTGAGATTGGTAATGGTTTTTACCCCTTCAATATGTGCCCGGTTCACATAGAAATCCTGTAACGTGATGGTTAACACAGAGCCTGATTTACGAAGTGGTGCAGAAAAGTATAATACAACTTTCCCTTTTCTGAATTTACCATCGCGGCAAAGACAACCATCACCATAATTTACAGTAACGGTTTTAGGAAAAGTAGTGTCATTTGGTTCAGCAGTAACAGTAACACAGGGTCCCAGTTTTAATTGCAGGTTCAGGAAAAAATCAATGCGGATACGGGCGGTATTGCCATCGGTTTCCATGCGACCGTTATCAATAGCACCGGCTTCCATATCGGCGCCGGCAGCCAAACCCATTTCTGTAATATCATCATATTCACTTTCGGCGGCAGCATCTTCCTGACTAATGGTTTGAGCTTCTTCATCGCTTACGGGGGTTTGTGAGCTGTTGTCTTTTTTGCAGGAAACAACAGATAATGTAATCAAAAAGAGCATAGCAATAGCAGCTGAAATTCTACATTTCATGATTATACTTTTAAAGTGTAAAAATTGATTGTTATAAGGTGCCCATTTTGGAAGGATACAGGGCACAGAAGTTTAATATGATGTTAAAAAAAGGTGAATGGCGAAATGGTCAATGGTGAATGGTCAATGGTGAATGGTCAATAAATACACACGATGCCGGCCAAAGCCAAAAACTTAAGACTTAAAGCCGAAAGCCCGTCAGGATGATCAGGTCAAACGGGGTGAATGGTTATTACAGCTGTACCAATACAGTTTGCGTTTGGTTTGCGGTTTTTTGCCCGTCCTAATGGTCATCAGGGTGGTTTGTGACGTGAAGCTTGAAGCGTAAAGCCCTTGCTTGCATAATCATCAAAATGTGTCATTATAATTGAATTTTCCAATTTACATTTACGATTCAATATTAAAACGCACATGATAGTTGATTTGCGATCTGATACAGTAACCCAACCAACGCCCGAAATGCTGGAAGCCATGTTAAGAGCACATGTAGGCGATGATGTGTTTGGCGAAGATGCAACTGTAAATTTGTTGGAATCTATGGCGGCCGAATTATTCGGCATGGAAGCCGCATTGTATTGTCCTACCGGAACTATGAGTAACCAAATTGCCATTAAAGTACATACGCAACCAGGTGATGAGGTGATCTGTGATCAAACCGCCCACGTGTATCAATATGAAGGCGGTGGCATGGCATTTAATGCAGGGGTACAATCACGTTTATTGCCTGGTAACCGGGGACGCATTACTGCCGAACAGGTAGCTGCTGCTATTAATCCCGATGATGTACATAAAGCCCACACCTCATTGGTATGCCTTGAAAATACATCGAACCGCGGTGGTGGCAGTTGTTACGATATACAGGAGATTCAACATATCCGTACGGTATGTGATAACCATAACCTTTCCCTGCACCTTGATGGCGCCCGCCTGTTCAATGCCATTGTAGCCCGCAATGAATCACCCAAACAATACGGCGCTTTATTTCATAGCATCTCGGTTTGTTTAAATAAAGGATTGGGCTGTCCGATAGGAAGCATTTTAATAGGCAACCAGGCTTTTATTAAAAAGGCGCGCCGGATACGTAAGGTGTTTGGCGGTGGTATGCGACAAGCTGGTTATATGGCTGCCTGTGGCGTGTATGCCCTGAAGAATAATATCATCGGGTTGCAACAGGATCATGAAAATGCAAAGGAAATTGCCTCTAACCTTATTAAAACAACGTTTACATCAGGTATATTACCCGTAGAAACCAACATCATTATATTTGAAGTACAACCGCCTTTTCAACCAGCACAGGTAGCAGCAGCTTTAAAAGAAAAGAATATCCTGGCAATCCCCATTTCCGCATCCCAGGTAAGGATGGTGCTGCACCTGGGAATCACTCCTGAAATGGTTCAATACGTTGTTGATACTATACTCAATATGCAAATCAGTTAATATGCTAATTAGCTAATGTTTGCCCGTCCGTATCCGCCAGTCCTCCCGACATGTCGGGGATCGCATTCACCATTGACCATTCACGACATCATCATGAAACAATACATCATAGTAAGCATACTCTTACTTTCCATCCATTCCCTTTTCGCCCAGGAAGATTCTATCGCTTTCACCACAGCACAATGGGAAACACAAACTATTGCCCCTGGCGTTACCTGGAAACACTATCACTTTAAAAAGAACCTGTTCAATGCCAATCAAAACATCAACGTCCTCGTTATAAAATTAAAAAAGAAAAGAGCCATTGACCTGGCCTGTGAAGTAAAAACACTAAAACCGGTGAGTGAATTTGGGAAGAGTACCAATGCCATTGCCGCTATCAACGGCAATTTTTTCGATATTAAGAACGGCGGTTCGGTTGATTATATAAAAGTGCACGACTCAGTAATCAGTCAAAACCGGCTGTGGGCAAACAATACCAGAGCACGGCATCAACAGGCAGCCCTGGTTATTCATAAAGGCAAATTACGCATTGCCAAATGGGATGGTTCGGCCGAATGGGAAGGGACATTAAAAGCAACGGATGTAATGCTAACAGGTCCTTTATTGCTATGGCAGGGTGAACGGCAACCGCTGGATACCGGCGAATTTAATCATGTTCGTCATCCCCGTTCGGCCATTGCCTGGTTGGGTAAAAAACAGGTGTTGCTTATAACCGTGGATGGTCGTAATGAACAGGCAGCGGGCATGACGCTCCCTGAGCTCACCAACATTATCAAATGGTTAAAAGCACAGAATGGCATTAACCTCGATGGCGGTGGTTCCACTACCCTATGGATCAACAACCAGCCCGATAATGGCGTAGTAAATTATCCCACCGATAATAAGAAATGGGACCATGGGGGTGAACGAAAGGTGGCGAATGTGATCATAGTAAAATGAAGAATGTGATAATTTGATAATCCCGACAAGGGTCGGGACAAGTTGTGATAATGGAATACAGAAAACTGTTACAGGTTACAAGTTCCAAGATGCAAGGCTGCCTATAGGATTTACCCTTAACCAAAAACTTGCAACCAGGAACTTACTTAGAACATAGAAACATTTATTTTTGGGAATAATTCAAAGACGTATGTTACCAAAGATCAAGCCTCACCAAACAGATGCATGGGATAAGCTGGAACGCCACCATAAGAAGATTGCCGAAACCCACCTGCGTGAATTGTTTGCAGATGACCCGGACAGATTTAAAAACTTTTCTATTTCGTTTGAAGATATATTATTCGATTACTCCAAGAACCGTATTACCGCCAAAACCCGCTCACTGCTGACCGACCTGGCGAATGAATGTAAACTGCCTGAAGCTATTGAGGCGATGTTTACCGGTGAGGCGATCAATGAAACAGAAGGCAGATCGGTTTTACATACCGCCCTGCGCAATATGGGCAATGAGCCTTTATATGCACAAGGTAAAAATGTAATGCCCCAGGTGCACCAGGTATTACAGCAAATGAAACAGTTCTGTAACCGCATTCACAGCGGTGAATGGACCGGTTACACAGGAAGCAAAATAAAGTACATTGTCAATATTGGCATTGGTGGCAGCGACCTCGGCCCTTATATGGTTACCGAAGCGTTAAAACCTTTCTGGAAAAAAGATATCCAGGTCTTCTTCGTATCGAACGTTGACGCCACGCATATTGCCGAAACACTCAGGAAAGTTAATCCGCAGGAAACCCTTTTCCTGATCGCATCCAAAACATTTACCACGCAGGAAACCATGACCAATGCCCACACGGCCCGCCAATGGTTCCTGGATGCTGCGGGTGATGAAAGTTACGTTGCCAAACATTTTGTGGCACTTAGCACCAATGAAAAAGAAGTAGTGAAGTTTGGTATTGATAAAGCCAATATGTTCGAGTTCTGGGATTGGGTTGGCGGCCGGTATTCGTTATGGAGCGCTATTGGTTTATCCATTGCGTTAACCGTGGGTTACGAACATTTTGAATCGCTGTTAAAAGGGGCAAATTCCGCCGATAATCATTTCCGCAAAGCTCCGTTCGAAGAAAATATACCGGTTATTATGGCGCTTATAGGGCTGTGGTATACCAATTTTTTCGACACCCAAACGGAAGCCATTTTACCGTACGATCAGTACCTGCATCGCTTTGCCGCTTATTTTCAACAAGGCAATATGGAAAGCAATGGCAAGAGTGTTGATCGCAGAGGCAAAACCGTTCGTTACAACACCGGTCCGGTTATCTGGGGCGAACCCGGCACCAACGGCCAACATGCGTTTTACCAGCTGATACACCAGGGTACGGTGTTGATCCCCTGTGATTTTATTGCACCGGCCATCAGCCACAATCCTATTGGAGATCATCATGCCAAACTGTTATCTAATTTCTTTGCGCAAACAGAAGCATTGATGAATGGAAAAACGGAGGTGGAAGCCGAAGCGGAATTGATAAAAGCAGGGAAATCGGCAGAGGAAATAAAAGCACTGACCCCTTTTAAAGTATTTACCGGAAACCGCCCTACCAACTCTATATTGGTAAAAAAGATCACGCCCTATACTTTAGGTCAGCTGATAGCCTTATACGAGCATAAGATATTTGCACAGGGTGTTATCTGGAACATCTTCAGTTTTGATCAGTGGGGTGTAGAATTGGGGAAACAACTCGCCAATAATATTCTACCCGAACTACAGGATGACAACACTGTCAGCAAGCACGATTCTTCTACCAATGGTTTGATCAATGCCTGGAAAAGAAT
>DASUVL010001205.1:0-2700 GCA_036379015.1 Niastella sp. | reverse complement strand
CCTTTTCTCGACCGCACAAAAATGGTAAACCAGGCAATTGGTACGGTTGAAACAAATTTGATAGAAGGAGCATTAATCGTGCTGTTTGTACTGGTGCTGTTCTTAGGTAACCTGCGGGCCGGACTGATCGTTGCGTCTGTTATTCCTTTATCGATGCTGTTTGCCATTATATTGATGAATGTGTTCGGGGTAAGTGGCAACCTGATGAGTTTGGGTGCTATTGATTTTGGATTGATAGTAGATGGCGCGGTGATCATAGTGGAAGCGGTCATGCACCGGCTGAGTCATTCCAAGCATTTTTCAGGTGTGAATCAGCTTAACCAACATGGCATGGATGAAGAAGTGCAGCAGAGTGCCTCAAAGATGATGAATGCCGCCATATTTGGTCAGATCATTATCCTGGTGGTTTATCTGCCGATTTTTACGTTGCAGGGTATTGAAGGAAAAATGTTTCGCCCCATGGCGCAAACAGTAACCTTTGCTTTATTGGGTGCATTTCTGTTGTCGTTTACCTATGTGCCTATGATGACTTCTTTGTTTATCAGCAAGAAGTTGTCGCACAAAAAAAATATCAGCGACCGCATGATGGCGCGGCTCGAAAAATTATATGAGAACGCACTGGAAAAAATGCTCCGCTTTCCTAAAACCATCATTGCCGGAAGTGTGCTGTTCTTCGCCATCAGCCTTTTTATATTCTCAAAGTTGGGCGGAGAATTTATACCTGAACTGGAAGAAGGTGATTTTGCTTTAGAGACCCGGGTGCTTACTGGAAGTAACATACATACATCTGTGAACACGCTAACAAAAGCAGCCCATATTTTAAAAAGCCGTTTTCCTGAAGTACAAAAAGTAGTTGGTAAAAACGGCAGCAGTGAAATACCCACCGATCCTATGCCCATTGAAGCCAGTGACATGATGATCATTCTGAAAGACAAAAAAGAATGGACAAGTGCCGGCACTTTTGATGAACTGGCAGAAAAGATGCGCGTAGCCTTACAGGAGATCCCGGGGGCCACGTTTGGTTTTCAGTACCCGGTACAAATGCGGTTCAACGAATTGATCAGCGGTGCCCGCCAGGATGTGGTTTGTAAGATATTTGGCGAAGACCTGGATACCCTGGCACAATATGCCAATAAACTGGGTTCCATCGTTAATGGCGTTGAGGGGGCTACAGACCTTTATGTAGAAACGGTCACCGGCATTCCGCAAATACTGATTACTTACAATAGAACAGGTATTGCGCATTATGGGTTGAATATTGAAGATATTAACCGCGTGGTCAATACCGCTTTTGCGGGACAAAGCGCCGGTCTGGTTTATGAAGGGGAACGACGTTTTGACCTGGTTGTACGGTTAGAGAATAATCAACGCCAGGACGTAACCGATGTACAAAATTTGTTAATTCCCACACCTAAAGGTGCACAGATACCGCTGAGCCAGGTAGCTACCGTAGCTATAAAAGAAGGACCAAATCAAATACAACGGGAAGATGCCCAACGAAGGATCATTGTCGGATTTAATGTGCAGGGCCGCGATGTAGAAAGTATTGTAGAGGAATTGAATAAAAAGATAAAACAACAAGTGCGCCTGCCCGCCGGGTATCATATTGATTATGGCGGCCAGTTCCAGAATTTAACCGAAGCCAGGAAGCGTCTGGCCATTGCCGTACCAGTTGCATTATTGCTGATACTGGTGATGTTGTATTTCGCATTTGGTAAGATCAGGTACGGACTGCTTATCTTCTCCGCTATTCCTTTATCTGCAATAGGCGGTATCCTGTTCTTATGGATGCGCGGCATGCCCTTTAGTATTTCGGCAGGTATTGGTTTTATTGCTTTGTTTGGTGTGGCTGTATTGAATGGCATTGTTTTGATTGCCGAATTTATTCGCTTACAACACCAGGGTATACATGATATTAAACAAATTATTATGGAAGGAACACGTATACGGCTACGCCCTGTCTTAATGACTGCATCGGTAGCTTCACTTGGTTTTTTACCCATGGCATTAAGTCAAGGCGCCGGGGCCGAAGTACAGCGTCCGCTGGCTACGGTCGTCATTGGCGGGCTAATTACTGCTACATTTCTCACGCTCGTTGTATTACCGGTGTTGTATATGTGGTTTGAAAAGCGGATGCCCAAAACCGGTTTATCCCAGGCGGTTGGTGTAATTATGCTATTGGGGTTGTGTCAGCCGGCGTTTACGCAAACAGCGACATCGCGTAAGATGGTGCTGGAGCAAATGTTACAGCAGGCCAATACCGGTAACCTGTCGTTACAAGCCAGCCAAGCAGGCATTGGTTACTGGAAACAATTGCAAAGCGCTACCACCGAACTGCCCCGAACTCAGGTGGGCGCCGAGTACGGCAATATCAATAGCTTTCAAAATGATAGCAGGTTTTATATCAATCAGTCGTTTGAACTACCGGTAGTATACCGCCGGCAAAAAGAACTGTATGCGGCCCGGGAACAGGCGGTAACGAAACAGGTGGTATTAAAGCAACAGGAATTGCATAAAGAAGTAAAGACCGTTTTTTATAATATGGTTGATCTGCTGGAGCGGCAACAACTGCTTATGCGGCTCGATTCTATTTACAGCCGGTTTTTAGAAGCCGCCACCTTGCGGCTAAAAACCGGGGAGAGTAACATGCTGGAGAAAAGCAATGCGGAAGCACAAATGCAGCAATTGAAGCTGCAACAG
>DASUVL010001204.1:0-11118 GCA_036379015.1 Niastella sp. | reverse complement strand
GGGATCGGTTGTTTTTTTATTGAAATAATCTACCGATCCGTAGATCCTGTTATTTAACAGCTGAAAATCCATACCGGCATTAATGGATTTTACGGTCTCCCATTTCAGGTCCTCGTTACCAAAATGTATCGTTGATAATGTAGCATTGTTGGTATACCTGTACACCTCAAGGGCCGCATCAGCTGCAAATTCCTGGTTACCTGTAGCACCATAACCAAAGCGTAATTTCAGCAAATTGATGAGCTTATTATCCTTCATGAAATCTTCACTGGAAACAGTCCATGCAGCCGCAACGGAAGGGAAATTGGCATACTTGTTATTAGCACCGAATTTGCTTGAGCCATCCCGGCGGAAAGTACCAGTCAACGCATACTTGCCGCGGTAATTCAGGATCGCCCGTGCAAAATAACTTTGTATTTCAACCAATGGATCGCGGAACGAAGTGGTATTTAAATTACCCTGCTTGCCTGCTGCCATGTTATCGAAATAATGAACGTTAATACGATTGCCTTGCTGCAGATTGTAAGGAAACTCAAATACGGTTGAACCGCCACCGTAATAATTGGTTTTCCAGTATTCAAACCCCGCGAGCGCATTTAAGGAAAGATCATCTGCCAGATCCCTGTTAAAATTGAGGGTATGTGTAGTCGTTTGTGAAAATAAATACCTGTCAAATACACCTGCCAGGCCTTTTCCGTCGGCATTTCCACCAGTACCTTTTATCCAGCCCTGGATCTCTGCCTTCCGGCTTCCGCGCCCATAATTAACGCCATACAGTAACCTGTACTCCAGCCAATCAGTAAACTTAAAAGCTGCATTAAAATTTCCCAATAGCGTAGTGATATCTACTATATCGGTATAAGCATCCGAAAAAGCCAACGGATTAATCTGCCCGCTGGGGTTTTCCTGGTTATACATTCCATTACTTCGTTTCATCACCAACGTAGGGTTCCAGATCAAAGCGAGCGATATCAGGTTACCACCACTACCTGCGTCCTGTGAAATAGGAGAAATGTCTTCTCCTACATGAGAAGCAGAAACACCGAAGTCGATGCTTAATCTTTTATCAAAGAATTTATATTGACCGTTAAAGTTTCCGGTATACTTTTTCAGGTTGGTCTTCAAGATGATCCCATCCTGGTTGCCATAAAAGAAGGAAGCGCGGTAACGGCCATTTTCTGATCCGCCACTTAAGGCCGCTGAATAATTTTGAGTAAAAGAGGACTCACGAAGGATCTCATCAAATGGATTGATATTGGCGCCGGAATCGGACATGGGTGCATTGTATTTGGCAAGTGCGGCCCTGTATTCACCAGCATCAAGTACGTCTATTTTCCGCATAACATCGCTGAAACCGGCAGAGGCGTTCACATCGAGCCTGGCCGGACCGGAAGCGCCTTTCTTTGTTGTGATCAACACAACACCGTTAGCTCCACGTGAACCGTAAATGGCCGAAGCAGAAGCATCCTTTAATACCTGCACATCTGAAATTTCATTGGGATTGATAAATGTTAACGGATCACTGGCTGGCGTGGTGCCAAGGCCGGAGGGAGCAAACTCAGGGCGGGCAGTTCTTCCATCCAGTGGTATTCCATCCACTACATACAAAGGAGTATTCCCCGTACGAATGGAGTTGTTTCCCCTGATCTTAACAATGGTTAGCCCGCCCGGTTGACCACTGCTGTTGGTAATCTGTAAACCAGGTACTTTACCCTGTAATAATTGTTCGGGCGTGTTGATCTGACCCCGGTTAAAATCCTTGGCGGTAATAGAAGCTACCGACCCTGTTATATCTCTTCTTCGCGCAGTACCATACCCCACAACGACCACTTCATTCAGGCTGCCGGTGCTTTCTAACAAACTAACCTCAACGGTATTGCTGTCAGAAACATTTACATCCTGGGATGTATAGCCCACTGCACTAACAGTTAGTGTTTTGGTTGCTTCGGGTGCCGTTAGTCTGAAGAAACCATCGCTACTCGTGGTAGTACCACCTTTGGAACCTTTAATAACAACAGAGGCCCCGACAATGCCGGCACCTTTGCTGTCTTTGACGTTTCCAGTAATTTGTTTGACTTGAGAATAAACGTTGAGAGAATAGATGACAGTTAGTAAAGGCAGTAGTGCCTTTAGCAATCGTTTTGAGGGCATAATAGAAGTAGTTATTGGTTAAGAATCAATAATACCAATGCGTAACCTATACACAATTTAATGTAATTTCTATACACCAAAAATTAAAACTCGATTTAGCCGATGCAGACTAAAACTAAAATGCTATGTATTACTGCCTATTCCAAGAGGTTATAAAGTCGCTACCATGGGTATATTGAAGCCAATACCCATGCACCGGACTGCTGGTATGATTAGTGTCCTTCTAACTAAATAGACACCAATAACTACAGAAAGCTGCTTTCTATCATGATTTTAAATAACAAACGAAATATTATACCGTCATTGGGGATGGGGTTGAGGTTTTGGTTTTACCGTTAGAAAACCGGCTGGAGTTAAACCGGTATAATTTACCCGGTCTGTGCGGAACATCCTGTTCCAGCTCATTCATATCTTCTAACCAGTTCATTAAGAAGAACTTCTTACGGAAGTTGCGGCGATCCATTTTTACGCCCAGGATGGCTTCATACAGGTTTTGCAGTTCACGAAGTGAGAATTTTTCAGGTAATAAATTGAAAACAATGGGATGTTCTTCAATTTTCGATTGCAGGCGTTCGAGGCAGGTATGTAATATAGTCTTATGATCGAAGGCTAATGAATTGATTTCGTTTACCGGATGCCAGTGCAGCTCGTTATCAGAGAACTTAGGCTGGTGGTCTTTGATATTGATCAGCGAATAATAAGCCGTGCTGATAACCCGGCCAGCCGGGTGGCGGTTTACTTCACCAAAGGTATAAACCTGTTCAAGATATACATCATCAAGACCAGTGCGCTCTTTCAATACCCGGTATGAGGCGTTCTCCAGGTTTTCATCGGGCATTACCAGGTCGCCCAATAAAGACCATTGATTATTGAATTCTTCCAGGTCAGATTTGATGAGCAGAACTTTAAGTTCGTTTTTGTCGAAACCGAAAATTACACAGTCAACCGAAATTGCGATCTGAAAAAACTCACGGTCTTCAGAACGTAATTGATGAATAGTTCGTTGTAATGCTGTTCCCATGGCTATGAGCAGATTGTCAGGGTTAAGAAATGCTTAATTTATACTTATTAAACCTGTCTTGAAAGTATAACAGGCTTGGTTTAAAATTCCTTGAAAGCAAATCACACTTAACCGGTAGGTAGGTCCATTGGCACGCAATCATTTGTATAACGCCAAATTCAACCTGGTGGCCCTTATGCCGGTTGTCGCCGGTAAAGATATATTGATTGTTTCACTCCCGAACGCTTCTGTCGTTTTTCCTACACTTTTTGACTATGGACATGTTTCAAATTTCTTATCCTGTTTTATTAACGACAAAATCGCTCCAACTCATTGCCTGTGAATAAGTTTTACAACCTGCATGGGTAACTGGAATGCTTTATTTTTGACTAAAACAGCCTATTTTGCTGCCCTGCCGGCGCTCAGTAATTGATATTTGTCAATATTTCAATTTCTAACAGTGCCTGCTGCCCCCTGTACATAAAACAGGGCATTGACCTAACTTCGCTTAAAACAGCAACAACTAAACTAATATGTATTCGCCCGACCAAACAAAATCCTTACAAAAGGCAACTACCGGTTTAATGGAGAAGAACTCCCAAGGTCATATAACCGACAAAGAGATTGATACCCTCCGGGATGTACTTCGTTTCCATGAACACCGGTATTATATTTTGAATGATCCGCTTATTGCCGATTTTGAATACGATCAATTATATAAGGCGCTCGAAAAATTAGAGAAAGAGAACCCTGCGCTTCGCACTCCTGATTCACCTACCCAACGGGTAGCCAAAGAGCTTACCAAGGAATTCCCAACGGTTTCGCACCTGGTGCCTATGCTATCGCTTGATAACTCGTATAACGAGCAAGACCTTATTGACTTTGACCGCCGTGCGCGGGAATTGGTAAAGGTTGAAGTACTGGAGTATTGTGTTGAGCCCAAGTTCGACGGGGCCAGTATTTCATTGGTATATGAAAACGACATGCTGGTACGTGGCGCCACCCGGGGTAACGGCGTACAGGGTGATGATATCACCACCAACATAAAACAAATACGGTCCATTCCCTTATCGGCTGCCATTTCAAAATTTGGTCTTGAGCAAATTGAGATCAGGGGAGAAGTATTAATGAGCAAGCAAAACTTCAAGAAATATAATGATCAGCTGGCAGAACAAAACCTACCACCATTAGCCAATCCGCGTAATGCTGCAGCTGGTACGTTGCGCATAAAGGATCCCAGGGAAGTGAGTAAGCGAAACCTGGAAGCCTTTTTATACCAGGTAAGCCATTATACCCACTTACCGCAAACCCCGGCTCATAAGGAACTGGACAGCCATAGCGGTTGTCTTGATATGTTATGGGAGCTTGGTTTTCGCAGCCCGGTAAAGGAAAAAAAGGTATTGAAGGGTATTGATGCCGTTGTTGCCTACTGCCATGAATTTGAAAAGGAACGCGACAACCTGCCTTATGAGATCGACGGCATGGTCATAAAAGTAAACGACATTCATCAGCAGGACCAACTGGGCATGACCACCCATCATCCCCGCTGGGCCATTGCTTATAAATTCAAAGCCCGTCAGGCTACCAGCAAATTAAAAGCGGTAGAGTTCCAGGTTGGCCGTACCGGTTCGGTTACTCCTGTAGCCAAGATTGATCCCGTACCTATTGGTGGTGTTACCGTGGGGTCTGTATCCTTGTTCAATGAGGAAGTGATCAAAGAGAAAGATCTTATGATTGGCGATACCGTACTGGTTGAGCGGGCAGGGGATGTAATACCCTATATTGTTAAATCATTGCCTGAACTGCGTAACGGTAATGAAAAGAAAATTGACTTTCCCACCCATTGCCCTGTATGTGGCGACAAGCTGGAAAAGCCCGCTGAAGAGGCTGTTTGGCGTTGCAGCAACATCAATTGCGAAGCCCAGGTGGTAGAGCGTATCATTCACTTCACCAACAAAGATGCTATGGACATCAGAGGACTTGGCGAGGCCAACATTCGTAAGTTCTATACATTGGGTTTCCTGAAAGATATACCAGGCATTTACCAGTTACCTCTTGATAAAATTGGGACGTTAGAAGGGTTTGGGAAGAAGAGCATGACCAACCTGCAAGCAGCCATTGAAACATCCAAGGCACAGCCCATACACCGCTTGATATATGCCCTGGGCATACGGTATGTAGGGGAAACAACAGCAAAAACACTTGCCCATGCTGTTAAGCACCTGTTAGATCTGAAAGATTATACCCTGGAAGACCTGCAAAACCTGGAAGATATTGGCCCCAAGGTAGCTGGCAGCGTTCACCAGTTTTTCCATAATTGGGACAATATTGAAACCCTGCAAAAGCTTGAAGAACTAGGCCTGAGGCTGAAAAACGATAAAAAACACCATACTACCGGAGGCAACCTGGCCGGTCAAACGTTTTTATTTACCGGCACCTTGCCCACGCTCAAGCGAAGTGATGCCGAGGCCATGGTTGAAACTAACGGGGGTAAACTGTTAGGCAGTGTAAGCGCCAATTTGAACTACCTGGTAGCTGGAGAAGAGGCCGGTAGCAAGCTGGAAAAGGCCAAAAAGATAACCTCAATCAAGATCATAACCGAAGCCGAATTCCTGTCCCTTATACATCATTGATATGATTCTTATCAATTGTTTGAATTTCACATTTGTTTTTTTGTAACTTTAGCCAAAAGGAAAAGGCGATGATAAAAAAACTCCCCAACGAGGTGTGGAAACCACTGCAGTTTCCAGGCTGGAAACACCTCCGTAAAAAGTATGCGTTGTCCTCCATGGGACGCATAGCCAGCTACACAAACGACGTTGTTGAAGACGGCAAGTTGCTTCAAGGTTCCCTAACTACCGGTTACAGAACTTTGAACCTCCATCGTCCAGGCAACAACGGTACTTTGTACATTCACCGTGAGATTGCCCGTTTATTTCTAAAGAAACCCTCACCCAAAAACAAGTATGTGATTCACATCAATCACAATAAGCTTGATAATGCGGTGAAGAACCTGAAATGGGCAACACTCGAAGAAATGATCGAGCATCAGCAACACAGCCCGGCTAAGATTGCGTACAAAAAAGTACAGGCAAACAGAACCGAAGGTCTGAAGCTGAATGCCACTCAGGTCAAAGGCATTAAAAAGATCCTCGGCGACAAGAACCGGAAGATCACCATTAAAAAGTTAGCGGAAAAATTTGGCGTCTCTGAGATGACCATGTACCGCATAAAAAGTGGTGAAAACTGGGGCAGGATTAAATAGTGCCCGGTAATTGATGCAGACAATAAGTGGTGTGAAGGTCTAAGGCTAGCTTTCACACCACTTATTTTTTTATGGTGAATGGTCAATGGTGAATGGTGAATAACCCACGATCTTTGAAGTTAATTACCAAACTTGCGCCACCCGATTGACTCCTTGTTCGCCGGAGACCTGCCATAGGCGAATTTCCCTTTCACGTTTGCCGTTTCACGTTTCACGTTTTCTTATCTTTGGCTATGCTACAATCCTCCACTTTAAAGTTCCTGAAAGACCTCTCCAAAAACAATAACAAGCCCTGGTTTGATGCCCACCGCAATCAATACGAGGCAGCCAAAAAAGACTTTGAAACGTTTATCCAGGCTGTTATTGACAGGTATGGCCAAAAAGATGAAACCATACGCGAACAGGAAGCCAAAAAATGCATTTTCCGTATTAACCGCGATATCCGTTTCTCAAAAGATAAAACCCCGTATAAAACCAATATGGGCGCCAGCATAAACCGGGGCGGCCGTAAATCTGTTTTTGCCGGGTATTATTTTCATTGCGAACCCGGACAAAGTTTTGTAGGTGGGGGCATATGGATGCCCATGGCCCCGGAAATGAAAAAAGTGCGGCAGGAGATCGATTATTGCTTTGATGAATTCAAAAAGATCATTCAGTCAAAGAAGTTCACCAATGTATATGGAGATCTGTATAAAGAAGACGATATGAGCTTAAGCCGGGTGCCTCAGGGGTTCGATAAAGATCATGCGGCAGCGGATTATTTAAAACTAAAAAGCTGGATTGCCATGCAATCGCTGAAAGATGCCGACCTCACTTCAAAGGACCTTGTTAAAAAAACCCTGGTGGCTTTTGAGACCCTGCAGCCAATGATACAGTTTATCAACCGCGCGCTCGCGGAGTGATAAATGAAAAATAAAAAATGAGAAATGAAGAAGTGTTTTACTTCCTCATTTCTCATTCTACATTTTTAATTCTTTATTTCAATAGTCCTTTCCCCATCAGGTATTCTGCAATTTGAACCGCATTGGTAGCAGCTCCTTTACGCAGGTTGTCGCTAACGATCCACATGTTGAGGGTATTGGGCTGTGTTTCATCACGGCGCAATCTTCCAACAAACACGTCGTCTTTTTCATGCGCATCCATAGGCATGGGGTATTGCTGGCTGGCAGGATCATCTACCACCACAACACCAGGCGCTGATTGCAACAATTGCTTTACATCATTCAGATCATAGTCTTTAGTAAACTCTACATTCACGCTTTCGCTATGCCCGCCCATTACCGGAATACGAACCGTAGTTGCTGTAACCCGGATAGCGTCATCACCCATGATCTTTTTGGTTTCGAGCACCATTTTCATTTCTTCTTTCGTATACCCGTTATCGAGGAACACATCGATCTGGGGAATAACGTTCAGGTCAATGGGATATTTATAAGCCATGGGATATTCGTCCTTGGCATTTTTAACCGCTTTCTGACGTTCGCCCATCATTTGGTCAACCGCTTTTTTACCAGTACCGGTAACACTTTGATAGGTTGATACTACAATACGGGTAATATTATATTTTGTATGCAAAGGTTGTAAAGCCACAACCATTTGAATGGTAGAGCAATTGGGATTGGCAATGATCTTATCGTCCTTGCCCAATACATGCGCGTTCACTTCCGGTACCACTAATTTTTTGGTAGGGTCCATACGCCAGGCCGAAGAGTTATCAATAACAGTAATGCCAGCTTCTGCAAATTTGGGCGCCCATTCCAATGAAGTGCTGCCACCGGCTGAAAATATGGCCACGGCAGGTTTTGCGGCAATAGCATCGGTCATGCTAACCACTTTAAACTTCTTTCCTTTGAATTCCACCTCTTTCCCTACTGATTTTTCAGAGGCTACGGGAAACAGTTCTGTAACCGGGAAATTTCGTTCGGCTAATACCTGTAACATTTTGGTACCCACTAAACCGGTGGCACCTACAACCGCAACTTTCATTGTTTTGCTCCTTTTGTTTTTTTGGTTGAACACTCCTTTTCAGGTAGAGTGCTAAAAATAAAAAAGCCTTCCCGTTCTGTGGGAAGGCTCCTGAATATGTTGGTATACAAAGTAGTCCTTAACCTTCCCCGTGTATGGAGTATGTCTTGGTAACCTTTGTATATTTCTTTATGTTTTGCATTTAAGAGGGCCAAAATTAGTCAGCAATTGCATTATGCCCAAATTTAATTTTTGCCCGCCATCTAAAGAACTGGTACGCAAGGCACTTAACGTTTATCAATAAAATAGGAACGAAACAATCTCCTTTCTAATATTATGTTAATATATAATACATTTGCGCTCCCCTTCTGGCATGGCTCTGCTTAGATAGTAATAAACTATCTAAACAAACAATGGTATTATCTCTTTTTCGCCGATTATTGCTGGCTTATTGCGGACTGCTTTTCGTGAGCGCCTCATTTGCCCAGGTTGCCAACCGCTTCGATGTGGTCATTGATGAATTGCTCCCCGACCCATCGCCACCGATTCAATTACCCAATGCTGAATTTATTGAGCTGAAAAATGTTTCTGCCACGGCTTATAATATACGCAATTGGAAACTGAGCGATGGCAGCACAACCGCTACCATTACCACCAGCTTCCTGTTACAACCCGATAGCTTTATTATTATCTGTCCGAATACCGCCCTAGCCGCCTTTGCAGCCTTTGGAAAGGCAATAGGCGTGAGCAGTTTTCCATCTCTGAATAATGAGGGAGATGTTATTTCCCTGTACACACCCGAAGGCCGATTGATCCATGCTGTTGGCTATACTGGCAGCTGGTATCAAAATGCCGTAAAAAGCGATGGCGGCTGGTCCCTTGAAATGATCGATACCAAAAATCCCTGTGCTGGCTTGAGCAACTGGAAAGCCAGTGCCAATAACAGCGGCGGTTCTCCCGGTAGGAAAAACGCAGTGGATGACAACAATACCGATGAACAACCACCAGCTTTATACCGGAGCTTCACTACAGACAGTATCACTATTTCAGCGTTGTTCAATGAACCTCTCGACAGCGCCACGGCTGCTTTCGCTGGCAACTATTCAATTAATAACGGCGTAGTGCATCCTGCTTCTGCTTCGGTTGTAATGCCATTATGTACAGAAGTAGTTTTAAAGTTACCTGCTCCCCTGACTAACCAAACCGTGTATGAGCTAACCGTGAATAACGTAAAGGATTGCGCAGGTAATTCAATAAACCGGCTAAATACCGCCAAGGCGGGTTTACCGGTTATGGCCGATAGCCTGGCGATCGTTATTAATGAGATCTTATTCAATCCAAAGCCCGATGGCTTTGATTATATTGAAATATATAATCGCAGCAACAGGATCATCGACCTTAAGCAGTTGTATCTGGCTACCCGTAATGCCACCGGCCAGTTAACAGGTATTACACCGGTAAGTGCTGCCGCCTGGTTATTTTTTCCAGGCGAATACCGGGTACTTACCGAAAACAGCCTGTGGTTACAACAGCAATACCTGATAAATGACCCTTCTTTAATGATTGAACTGCCGGCCCTGCCTTCACTACCCGACGATAAAGGGGTCATTGTACTTATGAATGCAGAAGGCGATATTATTGATGAATTGAAGTATGATCATACCTGGCATTTTGGTCTTATCAACGACGATGAAGGCATTGCCCTGGAACGCCATAATTACAACCAGCCCACGCAGCAACAATCAAACTGGTCCTCGGCGGCGTCAACAGCAGGTTTTGGCACACCGGGTTATCCCAATTCGCAACTTATGGGGGATGCAGGCATACAAGGACAGGTAGCTATAACACCGGCGGTTTTTTCACCTGATAACGATGGTTTCAATGATTTTGCGACCATCGATTGTCAACTGCCAGAACCCGGTTATGTTGCCAACATTCGCATTTTTGATGCCAATGGCCATAACGTGCGCCGGCTGGTTCAAAACGCTACGTTATCTGCAAGCGGCCGGTTTCGCTGGGATGGACTGGATGACAAAGGGCATAAATTACCGGTTGGCATTTATGTGGTGTTTACGGAGCTCTTTAATCTGCAGGGGAAAACGAAGAAGTTTAAACAGGCGGTAACCCTGGCGAGGAGGTAGTATATAAAACAAACCCTGCCAGCGTTTACGCATGGCAGGGTTTGGCTATCTATTTACGATTATTTACGATCCGGATTTGACCTTCAAACCAGCTCAATATCAAAATTCACCAGGTCAACGAACTGTTGAATACGGGTATCAATATCAGCGCGGCTGATTTCTTTCAGGCGTTGAGGACCAAATTTTTCAACACAAAATGAAGCCATAGCCGATCCTACAATAATGCCTGTCTTCATATTGTCGAATGAAATGTCTTTTGTACGGGCAATATGACCTATAAATCCGCCTGCAAAGGTATCACCGGCGCCAGTTGGGTCAAATACATCTTCGAGTGGCAATGCAGGTGCAAAGAACACCTGGTCGTTATGGAATAACAGGGCGCCATGTTCCCCTTTTTTAATGATCAGGTATTTAGGACCCATTTTCATTATTTCCTTGGCTGCTTTTACCAGGGAGAACTGGGCGCTTAACTGGCGGGCTTCGCTGTCATTCAGCATCAGCACATCAACCATTTTCAGCACTTCTTCCAATTCGGGCAAAGTGGCTTCCATCCAGTAGTTCATGGTATCCATCACAATTAACTTGGGACGGGTTTT
>DASUVL010001203.1:0-4555 GCA_036379015.1 Niastella sp. | reverse complement strand
CAAACCATGCACACAGCAATAATCGAACTCAATACCCTGACCAATGCGGTTGGGGCCTGAACCCAGTACGATCACTTTTTTGCGGTTGCTTACTTTACTTTCACTGATATTGCCCGATTCGAAGGTGGAATAGAAGTAAGGTGTTTTGGCTTCAAACTCGGCGCTGCAAGTGTCTACCATTTTATAAACCCGGGTAATACCTGCCGCTTTCCGTTTGGCGTAAATTTCTTCATCGCTGCCATCTTGCATTATTTTGGAGATCTGGTCGTCGCTAAAGCCCTGGAATTTGGCTTCTTTCAACAACTCTATCGGCAGGGTAGCCATTTTGTATTTGAGGATTTCTTTTTCCAGATCAACGATCTTTTGGACTTCATTTATAAACCATCGATCAATAAGGGTGGCTTTGGCTATAGTGCCTACCGATACCCCTTGCATCAGGGCATCTTTAATACGGAATATGCGGTCCCATTTCGGGGTTTTAATATATTCTATCAGTTCTTCGGCATGCATCTGGCTTCTTCCGTAGTAACCCAGCCCCACTGCATTATTTTCTAGGCTTTGACAGGCTTTTTGTAAGGCTTCGCCAAAGCTTCTGCCAATGGCCATTACCTCACCCACACTTTTCATTTGCAATCCCAAGGTATCGTTGGCGCCTTTAAATTTATCAAAGTTCCAGCGGGGCATTTTTACGATCACGTAGTCCAGCGCAGGTTCAAAATAGGCCGAGGTGGTTTGAGTGATCTGGTTCTTTAACTCATCGAGCGTATAGCCAATAGCGAGTTTAGCTGCTATTTTGGCTATGGGGTAACCGGTGGCTTTGGAGGCCAGGGCCGATGACCGGCTTACACGAGGATTGATCTCTACTGAGATTAATTCCTCTGTATCGGGATTTAAGGCAAATTGTACGTTGCAACCGCCGGCAAAATTCCCCAGGCTCCGCATCATAAGAATTGCTTTGTTACGCATATCCTGGAAGGCGGTATCACTTAAGGTCATGGCCGGGGCTACGGTGATAGAGTCGCCAGTATGCACGCCCATGGGATCGAGGTTCTCTACGGTACAAATAATGGCTACATTGTCATTTTTGTCGCGCAGCAATTCCAGTTCGTACTCTTTCCAGCCTAATACGGCTTTTTCAACCAGTACTTCATGTATGGGCGAAGCTTGCAAACCTCTGTCCAGGGCAGCTTCCAGTTCAGTTTTGTCGTGAACGAAACCGCCGCCGCTTCCACCGAGGGTGAATGAAGGGCGAATCACGAGCGGGAAACCAATTTCCTGCGCAAATTCCTTTCCTTCGAGCAGGGAGTTGGCCACTCTTGAAGGAGCAACCGCTATGCCTATTTTAATCATCAACTGACGGAATTTCTCCCGGTCTTCAGCTGTATCGATGGCAGCAATATCAACACCGATCATCCGAACGTTGTATTTTTCCCACACACCCAGTTCACCAGCCTCTTTGGCGAGGTTTAAGGCTGTTTGTCCCCCCATGGTTGGTAGCACCGCATCAATCTGGTTTTCTTCCAGTATTTGCTCAATGCTCTCTACCGTCAGTGGCAACAGATAGACCTTATCAGCCATCATAGGATCGGTCATGATGGTAGCGGGGTTGCTGTTGATGAGAATTACTTTAATTCCTTCTTCCCGGATACTACGGGCAGCTTGAGAACCGGAATAATCAAATTCGCAAGCCTGGCCGATAACAATGGGACCTGAACCGATAATAAGTACTGACTTGATAGAAGTGTCTTTTGGCATTTTGAGTAAAGAGCGATTTTTTTTGAATAAACCTTGTTGAACCTTTATCCGACGCTGGTTCTACCACAATTTTTGATAAATAGTGCCGGGATAAATTGCGCAAAAGTAAGGTAGCGGGCTGAATTTTGAGGATTATTTTTAAAAGAAGGCCATATAGGCGGGAAGTCAATGAAATAGGAGGTGAGTAGTGTAAGGGGCTATTGAGATGGAATTGAGAATGGATTGTTCCGACGATTCGGGGTTAATAAGAAGATTTCTCTCTTCAAGGGCGGAGGGTAAAATAAAAGCCTTCACCATCCGGCAAAGGCTTCGAATTGCTGGCTGAAATATATAATTAATCAGTTGTTGTGAAAAGCGGCTAATTCAATATCATCCAGAGCAACACCACCACCACGTATCAATTTTTTCTGTTCGGCCATCTGTCGCTTTTCATCAAAACGACTTTTGATACGGAATACCCATTTTTGTTTAGCTTCATTTCCACGAAAGATACCCACTATCGTACCGATAGACAGAGCCAAAATTAGTATCATTCTATTCCTAAGCGTTTTCATAAAACCGAGTTTGTACAATTATTCTTTATTATTACTATTTTAAGACAACTTATATATGCCAAATGCTGTTCCAATGTTTATAAAAATCATACCACTATGTGGGTATTTTTTAAAAATTAACACATCAAAACCCTTATTGGTTCTCTTTTTATTTATTCTGCTTTATCTGTACAGGTAACCCGTCTTAATGTTTTTTTAATATTGGAACTTTTGCACGTTTTCACATTGCCAAAAAGAACAATTTTACATCTGTAATGGATACTGGGTAGCGGGCGTTGTAAAAAGACGAACTGATCACTTCTTTAAGATGACAATTTTCATTTTTTACATAACTATTTTACCGGTTATCGCCAACCACTTAGTTTTGCAGCCTTATCAATCCCGACTTGTTGGGATAAACATTTTTTGATTAATCAAGTCAAAAGAACCTATGAGAATTATAACACTATTATTGTTATTGAATAGTTCAGCGCTGGTTGCCCAGATCTTTCCGCCTGCCAGCTACCCACAGGGATCTTTCCGGAACCCGCTCAGTATACCCATGCGCCTTGCAGGCAATTTTGGCGAATTGCGGCCCAATCACTATCACATGGGGTTTGATATAAAAACAAACGCCCGTGAAAACCTGCCTGTTTATGCTGCAGCCGATGGTTATATTGGCCGTATTAAAATAGAGCCTGCAGGTTTTGGCAGGGCTATATACGTTTTTCATCCAAATGGTTTTACTACGGTATACGCCCATTTGAATGCATTTGATCCCACTGTAGAGAAATGGGTAAAGGACCAACAATACCAATTACAATCGTGGAAGGTTTTGCTCGAATTGCCTGCCAACCTTTTCCCGGTAAAGAAAGGAGATTTTTTGGCCTATAGTGGTAATACAGGCGGTTCACAGGCGCCGCACCTGCATTTTGAAGTCAGGCGTTCTGACGGGGACGTAAATGTGAATCCTTTTTTATTCGGTTTTCCGGTGGCAGATAATGTTCCGCCCCAACTGCAGCGGCTGGCGGTGTACGACAGAACCTTAAGTGTATACGAACAATCGCCGAGGTTGTATCCGGTGAAGGCTATTTCTGGTTCTACCTTTACAACCACGCCTTCGGTAATAATCGTTTCTTCTCCGCTGGTGAGTTTTGCCATTGGCGCCTATGATACCCAAACCGGGTCTACCAATCAAAATGGCATTTTTGAATCGATCCTTCTTGTTGACGAGCAACCGGTGATCGCATTCAGAATGGATAATATTAGTTATAACGATACCCGCGACCTGAACGCACATATTGATTATAAGACCAAATTCCAGGGTGGCCCATTTCTACAACACATGGCTGAGCTGCCTGGTTACGTGAATGCTATTTACCGGCACAATAGCGGAAATGGCGCTATTGATGTAAGCGACGGCGAAGTAAATGCGGTTTCCATTCAGGTAAAGGATGCCAGCGGAAATACCAGTACGCTCAATTATAAAATTCAATATTCCGGAACTAATGCGGAACGGCCTGAACCTGCCGGCAAAAAGTTCTATCCCCTGATGATGGACGGATTTGAAAGCCCCGAATGTGAATTTTATATTGGTGAGCGCTGTCTGTACGATTCAGTACATATTCGGTACAATAAATCGCCCAACACAAATGGTCAGGTAGTGTCGTCGATCCATACGATTGGTGCGCCCTATATTCCTTTGCGGGATTCTTTCCTTATTCGTATTCAACCTACCCGGGCATTAACCGATGCCGAACGGTCACGAACAGTGATGCAATGGTTTGCCGGCAGTAAAAAGGAAGTTCAAAAGGTGCAATGGCAGGGCAATTGGGCCTCAGCCAGGTACCGGGATTTCGGGAATTTCCAGTTGGTTGTCGATAACGAGCCGCCGGTGATTGTGCCCGTTGGTTTCGAGGAAGGTTCCAACCTGAGTAAGTCGGTTCGCATGGCGTTTACCGTAGAGGATAATTTAGAGAAATTTAAGAACGTGCGGGCTGAACTGGATGGAAAATGGCTCCGGTTTACCAATGATAAAGGAAGAACGTTCCTGTATTATTTTGATGAGAAATGTTTGTCGGGCCAGCACCAGTTGAAGATCCATGCAGAAGATGAGGCAGGGAATATAACAGAAGAAACGTATAATTTTACCCGGTAATTTGAAAACATTTTTCAAATTTTCACATTATTATGATCATACTTAAAGAAGGCGATATAGCTCCGATATTTCATGGCAAAGATCAGAATGGGAAAAAGGTATCGCTCAG
>DASUVL010001202.1:0-2749 GCA_036379015.1 Niastella sp. | reverse complement strand
TCAGATACTTTAATCACCTGCTCGAACAGGCCATCCGCCTGCAGGCCATGGGCGCCGATAACCTGCACCTGGCCGAAAAGGATAAAGATTTTGCCGCCCGGCTGAATAAAATTGTCGGTTTTAACCAGCAACAGGCCATTATTGAAGAGCTTGATAAAGCCAGTTACTATATTGAAAGGAACGCGAATCCCAAGATGCTGTTCCATGCGCTCACCATTAAATTTTACCATATTATCGCCGGTAAAGAGACCACTATTGTTATTTAGCCCGGTCCTTTCCCATTCAATCACTTAAATAAGAATCAGTTACATTTTTGAAAGCCATAACCAGCTCCATTTTTTATTGGGTTTGCAAGCATTTATTTATTACCGAAAACTCAAAACCTGCTACATCTTAACCCGTTTAGAATCAGCCATCATAACCTGGGCCTTTTGCCGTTAATAACTTATATTTGTAAATCGGCCTGTAAAGCAGGATGCAGAAAAATGTGAGATAGGGGTTGCATGCGAGCAGGATTTCAATATTATCAGGTTATCTTATTTCGCTATATTATTCATAAGTGCGTCTTAGTCAATACGTTACATTCTTGTAATTCGTAATTGAATGAATATAGGCGCACCCCGGTTTAACCGGAGGTATGTTTAATACCCTGCCTTTATATCTGCATGCGTTTTCCGGCCGACCATTAATAAATTTTTGTAAATCGTTAATCCTAAATAGAGAATGGGATGTAGTTCATGTGGAACAGGTGGAAAAGTTTCCGGTTGTAAAAGCAATGGCGGTTGCAGCACTGGTGGTTGTAACAGGATGAATGTGCACGATTGGCTGAGTAACCTGCCTTTCAGCGATCCTTCGGGAAGCTGTAAGATTGTAGAAATATCTTTCAATAACGGAAGCCGAAAAGACTTTTACCGGAATACCACTGTTCACTTATTCGAAAAAGGCGACCTGGTCGCCGTAGAAGGTGTAAGCGGCTTCGATGTAGGCAGCATTAGTATCACCGGTGAAATTGTGCGCCTGCAAATGAAGAAAAGGAATGCCGACGAAACCGACCCCGATATTAAAAAGGTTTTACGCCGCGCCACCGATAAAGACATCGAGATCTGGCAACAAAATAAAGATCGCGAAAAAGAAGCCCTCATCCGGGCTCGCGCCATTGCCCGTCAGTTGGACCTCGAAATGAAGCTGACTGAGGTAGAGTTTCAGGCCGATGGTCGCAAAGCGACTTTCTTTTATATCGCCGACGACCGTGTTGATTTTCGCGAACTGATCAAGATATACGCCAAGGAATTCAGGGTAAAAGTAGAAATGCGGCAAATTGGCGCCCGCCAGGAAGCCGCTAAAGTAGGTGGTATTGGCAGTTGCGGCCGCGAACTGTGCTGCAGCACCTGGCTAACTGATTTTAAATCGGTAAACACCACTGCCGCCCGTTACCAGAACCTTTCTATCAATCAAAGCAAGCTCAGCGGTCAGTGTGGCAGGCTAAAATGTTGCCTTAATTACGAACTGGATATTTATTTGGATGCCTTACAGCATTTTCCGGATAATGCCGATACGTTGCAGGTAAACAAAGGCACCGCTCTCCTGATAAAGAAAGATATATTCAAAAACCTCATGTGGTATACCTTGCCCGACAGCAATAAACAGTATCCGCTGACTATTGAACGGGTTAGGAAAATTCAACAGATGAATCAACAGGGACATGTGCCCGATGAACTGGAAGCTGTTGATGTAACCACACAAAAACCAAAAGAGGTTGAACCGGAATTTGTAGATGTAGTTGGCCAGATCAGCTTACGCAGCCTGGAAAGAGCCGAAAAGAAAAAACGGCATCAACACCATCAACAAAAAGAACAACCGCGTCAGCAGCAACAACAACCGCAGCAGCCGCGCCGTGACAACCGGCCACCTGCTAAAAGAGACGACCGGCGACATAATCCACCGAAAAAATCATAGCCTTTACGGCGTTAACGTGAAATGCATTGAAACTAATCAGCTTCAATGCATTTCACATTAAAAAAAGCAGTACCCAATTGCCTTTTACGTTTGCAACCCTACTGAAGTAACAGGCAAACGTTTCACGATTGACGCTGCCTTGTGCCAGAGCTTCAGCAACATGCAATCGGGCAGGCATTGACCATTCACCATCTATTAACCTTTCACCTTTCACGCTTTTTTGTATCTTGTTTTATTAAATAAACTCTACAACTATGGCTTTGTTCAAATCCGGTAATCCTGCTCTCAGTGAAAAGACTTTCACCAAAAGCTTTGCCTATACAGATACTGAGGCAATGACCGTTAAGGGAACGCTTAACAAGTTTGGGATCCTTTTTCTGATGACCATGGCAACAGCTGGTCTCGCCTGGAAAATGGCTTATTCCGGCGTTGATGTTACCACCTATATGTGGGTGAGTGTATTCGGTGCATTAGGCATCGCACTGATAATCGCCTTTAAAATGCAATGGGCACCTTACCTGGCACCCGTATACGCTTTGGTAAAAGGATTTGCCTTAGGTGCTATTTCAGCATTTTATAATTATGCTTTTGAAAAAATAGCTCCTGATATCATTACACAGGCGGTAGCATTAACCTTCGGGGTTGTAATTGCTATGTTCCTGTTATACAAATTCAACATCATTCGCGCTACCCAAACCTTCAAGAAAATAGTGATCACCGCCACAATGGGTATAGCCGTGTTCTATTTAATAGCTATCGGCCTGCACTTTGCCAATATCAATATTCCTTTCCT
>DASUVL010001201.1:0-5041 GCA_036379015.1 Niastella sp. | reverse complement strand
CCATCAGCACTGCCACGATGAACACCAGGCTGAGATCAAACAAATTGGCCACGCCGCTCAGCGGATCGTCTTCGTGTGTTGCATTATCAATGAGTGAAACCCGTCTTTTTTTTATGTAGCGCATGTGATGTTTTTTAAACGGTGACGGAATTTGTTGCTCTCAACAGTTCCTCTGCCCGCAAGGAGATGGTTTGTAAGTCGGTCCGGATCCATTTTTCCCGCACCACCGTGAGGGTGTAGGCCATGAGACCTACGGCAAGCCCTAACACCGTAGTGGAAAAAGCGGTGGAGGAGTTGGAGGCAAGCGCGGGCAGATTGCCTTTTGACAAACCAAGTAACGCTTCGGCCATCGGGATAAGCGTACCCATTAAACCAAGGGTAGGACCACTGCGAATGCTAAAGCGGGTGTGGTTCAACCGGCTGTTGCCCTGCTTTTCGGCCAATTGAATGATCTTCTCCAGTTCTATATCCCGCATACGCTCGGTAGCTGTACGACTCCTCTTTTCCAGCAGTCCGATTTTTTCATTGGCCCAATGGTATTGTTTTTGACTGCGTTGCCATGCTTCCCTGATGGAGGTGCCCGTTTGATAAATAATCCAGATCAGCGAAGCGATAAGCGCAAGCACCACCGGGTAAAACAATATGTCTGATATAGACGAAAGCAGTGAATTAGCAAATTGATTCATGTTTTTACAGTGTTTTAAGATTTTATAAGGAGAGTGCGTAACTGATCCTGAAGTTTCGGCCCGGCAGGTTATACCCGCGTTTCTCATAATAATTTTCATCGGTCAGGTTGTTCACCTGCAATACCAGTTTATCGTGTTTGCGTACAGGGATGGTGGTAGAGCAATCAAGCACCATAAACGGGGCGTATTCAATTTCAGGGCGTTTTATCAGATCGGTATTGTCGGTATCGTACCGTTTGCCAACAGCGCGGCCCGAAAGCCGGGTGGTAAAGCCGTTTTTGGCGTATTCAACCCCATACGTACATGTTTGCGCTGCTACGTTGGTGATGTTTTTAGTTCGGAATATGTTTTCAGTGCTAATAGTACGGTCGCGAACAGTTTCTTCCAGCGTAAAAAAGCGCGTGGCGTTAACAAACAACCGGAACGAATATTCGTAGTTATTAAAAACGCCCAGGTCAACAGCGGCGCTTAATTCAAGACCGCGCATATGCGAATTGTCGGCGTTGATATAGGTAGTGGTTGAAACAATGGTATCGCCTTCGGCTGTTTCTTGTGCCGGTGATATGGCCACTGGTGTGGTAGGACTGGTGGTGATGCGATCGTTAATGACGGTGCTGAAATAAGTAACGTCTACATCGATGCCCCATTCTTTTTTAAAATAGCTGATGCCCGCATCCCAGCTTTTGCTGCGTTCAGGTTTCAGGTCAGGATTGCCGTTGGTTATATTTACCCGGCCAGTAATGGAAGGGGAGGCGCCGGGACCGGCAACCGAGTAACCTGCCATATTGAACGCATCGGGCGTTACAAAAGCCTGGCCATAGCTTGCATGAACATCTACATCAAGCGGTGTTTTGTATTTGGCGCCAAAGCCCGGACTCATAACACCATAAGAACTTTTGGCAGATTTATAGGTGAGCAGGAAGGGGTTTTGTTGTACGTCAAAATCGATCCTGTCGTAACGGCCGCCGGCGGTAATAATCAACCGTTGGTTACAAAATGTGGACACTGTATTGATGAACCCTGCCGTGGAGTAAATGCCGTAGGGTGGGGACGAAGGGGCGATCTCTGCTGCCGTAGTGGCGTTAAAGCTTTGGGATTTAGCCACGGCCTGGTTACGGTCAATGCCAACCGTAATGGAGGCAAATTTCAGCGGGAAATTATCCTGCAACTGAAAGCCCTTGAAAGTGGTAGTTGTGCGGGAAGTGGCAAACGTAGATGCTTGCGGTACGAAGTCGGACATTTCGTTGGAGGAATAGACCCTGGCAACCAGGTGGTGACTTTTGATTTTCCCTTTAATGGTAGCCCACGCAGCATAGCGATATGGATCTTTGGAAGCCTGGTTATTGGTGCCGTCAAAAAAATCACCAGGTGATAATACGTTAGCGGCGCCATAATAGTCCCCGCCCATATCTATTCTCCAGTTATCATTGATGTCATAACCAAGGCGCAGGCTGCCCAATGAAAACTGGTAGGAGGTATGGGGCCGTACAATGCCGTCGCCCCGTATATCATTTAATGGCAATACCGAATCAACCTCGAAATTTTTATTCCGGTACGTGTTGGTTACTTTGGTATAGCCATACTTATTGCGAAAAAAATTATCATTGCCCCATTTAATGTCATCGTGCTGGTTGTAATATTTCAGCGCCGTATTAAAATCAAGTTTTTGGGAGAGGCTGCCCCCGGCACGAAAGCTGATCTCCGTGGTATTGTAGCTACCATAACCAAGGGTAAGTATTTTATGTATTTCACCTTTGCTCTTTTTGGTAATAACATTCACTACGCCACCCATGGCCTGCGAACCGTACAGGGCCGATGCGGCGCCTTTCACCACCTCCACTCTTTCCACATTGGTGAGGTCAATAGTGGCCAGGTTGGTGGCGCCAGCGGGTCGGCCATCGATCAACAATAAGGTGCGTTGGTTGATGCCTGAAAACTGTGGTCTGAAACCGCGAATGCCCACGCCACTTAACAGATTGGGATATTGTATTACATCCACACCGGCCATTTTTTTCAGCACATCGGTAACATCTTTTGCAATGGTATTTTCTATGGAGCGGGCAGAAATGACCTGCGTTTTCTGCGGCAGGTTGCGTTGCAGCATGTTGTTGCGCGTAGAAGTGATCACTACATCCTGCAGCTCAAACGGCGAGGGGCCCAGTTCAATGACCTGCACCCCTGGCAATACGGTAATTACTTTTGGTACATATCCGCTGACAGAAATTGTTACAACCGCCTTTTCGGGTAGCGTAGCGCTGCCGTTTTCATCTGTTAATAAAAGGGCGTTTTGGCTTTTGTCAGTGATGGTAGCGTACGCGAGTGATTCTTTGGTGGCGGAATCAATTACCCGGATGGTTGCTTTTTGTTGCGCCACTACCGGCATGGCACACAGGACTATTAATATGGAGCAGAGGGAGAATTGCTTCATAGCTATTTTTATTAATAAAAAGAGATCTGCCAGGATGCGCTTTGGTAAAAAGCACACTGGGAAAAATTAGATGGTTAGTAAATAAAGTGTTGTATCCGGGATTGGAAATACCGGCGCAGGGGATTGCATGAACAGCATTAAAAATGCCGCCATGTGGCTATCAGAACAGTCGGTCCTGCATGTTGTTGAGGCAATATTTTAAACCAGCGAAGGCGGGCCCCGGTCGGAACAGGAAAGCCCAATGGAGGTAAGCTGTTGTGAAAGACAATCTGTATATAATGGAGAAAGCGTAACAGGTGGATTAAGATGAATGGCATCCCTTTCCGGGTGAGCATCCTTTGCAAAATAATAGTCGCAGATATCACACGCTGTATTGGAGGCAAGATGTTTTTGGGAAGCGATCTCTTTTGTGGTCGTTTGCTTTATATCGTGGTGGTGGACTGCTTTTGCTACATGAATAAAAAGAAATAATGCCAGAAAATGTCCGGCAAAAAGCTTTTGAAGCCATATTGATCTTCTTTTATTCACTAAAGCAAATATAATGAAAATTTGCTTTTTGCAACAATGTTGAAATTATTTCTGGTTGGAAATTTGTTTGCGGGGGTCTCGGTAATGGGGCTGTTGCTGTCATTATCCTATTTTTCTGTACATCCAAAAAGGTAATCTTTTCACAATGCAGGCAATGAACCACCAGCGTTTTGTTACGTACGCCACCCTTTTTTTCGCAGCAATTGCAGCCCTTATTTGTCGGGCCGCTTTGTCTACCGGGGCTACCCAGAACTGACCTGCCCCTTTGGCCATTTTTGTTTTGATAAAACCAGGACGGATATCCGTAACGACAATGTCAACTTTTAGTTTGCGGGCTTTAATGTTCAGGCCTTCTGAATAGTTACTTACATAGGCCTTGCTGGCACTGTAGGCAGGTGTCCAACTGTTCCCCCGTAGTGCCGCCACAGAAGATATCACGGCCAGTTGGCCATGACCTTGTTTCCGGAAATAATTAAAGGTGAAAGCGGCTATTTTCACAAAGCCCAAAACATTGGTGGCGGTGGAATCAATTTCTATTTCTTCTGCCAGCTCTTCAGCCGGCTCTCCATAACCGGCGCTGTATATCAGCAGGTCAAGGCCGCCCATTCCTGCTATCAGCGATTGCAGCCGCTCAATCGCTTCTCCGGCCTGTACATCAAAGCAGGCAGTATGAATGCCGGGATATTGTTTTTTCAACTCCAATAATAATTCCTGTCGCCTGCCGGTAACGGCAACTGTATGGCCAGGTGCCATATATTGTTGCGCTAATTCCCTTCCGATGCCGGACGTAGCTCCGATAATTATGATCTTCATACAATTGAATTTCCAAATACTGATCTATAACAATCGTTTTTTAATAATTCCATAGCTGGATTAGTTGACATGTTGAAACTGGACTATATACCTGATCCGGCAAAGATATATTTGAACGATCTATGCAAAGATATTTTGCATAACTGACCTAAAAAAGATACGGCGCCGCCGAAGCGCCGCCGTATTAATATGTTCTAACAGTAACGATCTAAAGCTTTATAGAGCCGGTTCTTTTATTTTCACCAGCCACATATCAGCATTTCCATGGTTGGCGCCCACATCACCGCTGTTATTACTCCTTGATGCCCCTGTGATCACATACCCATAGGGAACCGGGATAATCCCAATTCCCCAATCATCGATATTTCCACCCATCAGCAGCTGGCCGGCCAGGGTTCCATTGGCAGTAACTTTTACAACCCACAGATCAAGTTGTCCACGGGTAGTGCCCACATCACCACTATTGTTGCTATTGGTAGTGCCTGATAGCACGAATCCACTATCTGGACTGGCTGTACCGGAATAAGCCATATCATGGCTTGCACCACCAATAGTTTTTTGCCATACCAGGTTGCCGGTAGCATTC
>DASUVL010001200.1:0-2903 GCA_036379015.1 Niastella sp. | reverse complement strand
AGCCCGACCTGTAAGGTGTGCCTTACACGCTGATCTTTTAAATCTGTTGATGCACACCTTACAGGTCTTAACATCAAATATTTAAACCATTTTATTTATTAGCACTTACTATGAGGAAAATCTTTCTGTGCTCCCTGGTATTCACATTTACCGCATGTGCCGTATTCAAGAAAAAGAAAACGGCTCCGGTGGCACCGGTTTCGGCTGCTGTTAAACAGGATAGCGCCAAGCCTGGTACCATCAAAAAGTATAAAGACATTGTAACACCCAAGTCCATTACCCAAAAGGGCTTATTCACCGTACATCAAACCGGTGATAAATATTATTTTGAGCTGCCCGACAGCCTCATGGGGCGCGATATAATGGTCATTACCCGTTTTGTTAAACTGCCGGTAAACGCCGGTAACTACGGTGGTGAAGAACTGAACGAAGAAGTGATACGCTGGGAAAAAGGTCCTGCGAACAACTTATTTCTGCGGGCCATCAGTTTTATTACTGCTGCCGACAGCACCAATACCATTTATAAAGCCGTTGCCAATTCAAGTTTGGATCCTATTATCGCCGCATTTGATATAAAAGCCATTGGTAAAGATTCTACCAGTACAGTAATAGATGTGAGCGACTTCTTTAAAGGAGATGTAACCATTCTGTCATTGCCCGGTGAATCAAAGCGGACCCTTGGCTTAGGCGTCGCCGCCGCTGACCGGTCGTACATAAAAAGCATTCGCAGCTTTCCCATCAATACGGAAATAAGGACCGTTAAAACCTATCCGGTTTCCCTGAGTGCGCCAAGCCGCATGCCGGCCATGTATAGCGGGGCTTTAACCATTGAACTTAATAATTCATTCATCCTGCTGCCAAAAACACCTATGCGTAAACGCCTGTTCGATTACCGTACCGGCTATTTTGCTACCGACTATAATGTGTATGGCGACGATCAGCAACAGGTAAAAAGCGAGGCATTCATTCACCGCTGGCGGCTGGAACCCCGTGCGGAAGAGGTGGAAAAATGGAAACGCGGTGAACTGGTAGAACCACAGAAACCTATTGTTTATTATATAGATCCGGCAACGCCAAAAAAATGGCGGCCATTCCTGATCGCCGGTATCAATGACTGGCAGAAAGCATTTGAACAGGCTGGGTTTAAAAATGCGATAGTAGGTAAAGAATGGCCCGAGAACGATACCACCATGAGCCTGGAAGATGCCCGCTTTTCGGTGATCCGTTATTTTGCTTCTGAAAAGGAAAATGCCTACGGCCCCAATGTCGCCGATCCGCGCAGTGGTGAGATCATCGAAAGCCATGTGGGCTGGTACCACAATGTAATGAAGCTCGTGCACGACTGGTACATGATACAGGCAAGCGCTATTGATCCCCGCGCCCGTAAAATGACCTTTGATGATGACCTGATGGGCAACCTGATCCGCTTTGTAAGTTCTCACGAAATTGGTCATACGCTGGGCCTTCGTCACAACATGGGCAGCAGCAGTCTTACACCGGTGGAGAAGCTGCGCGATAAAGCCTGGGTAGAAGCCCATGGCCATACCGCTTCCATTATGGATTATGCCCGCTTTAATTATGTGGCGCAACCTGAAGACAGCATCAGTGAAACAGGTATTTACCCCCGCATAGGCGAATATGATAAGTGGACCATTCAATGGGGCTATTCACCGATACTGAATACAAAAGATGAAGAGGAAGACAAAAAAATATTGAATACATGGATCATAGACAGTCTGAAAGCCAATCCCCGCTTATGGTTCAGCGGTGAAGGAAGAGATTTTGATCCCCGTTCCCAAACCGAAGACCTGAGCGACAATGCCATGAAGGCTGCTGAATATGGTATCAAAAACCTGAAACGCATAGTGCCGCACCTGGTTGAGTGGACAAAAGTAGAAGGGGAGGGGTATGTGAACCTGGCTCAAATGTACGATGCCGTATTAAAGCAGCTCGATCGCTATATGGGGCATGCGTTGAAATATATAGGCGGTGTGTACCAAACAGCCAGAACCGTGGAGCAACCGGGCGATCTGTTTCAGCCTGCGCCTAAAGCCATGCAACAGGAAGCTGTTGCTTTCATTTGCCGCAATATGTTTCAAACGCCAAACTGGCTGCTTGATAAAAGTATCCTTAACAAGATCAGTCATCCCCTGATCACCGATGGTGAGAAAATAGGCTCGATGCAAAAAAGCTGGCTCACGCTGATTATCTCCGGCGGGCGTTTAGGCAGGGCCAATATAGGCGTAACCCGGTGGGGCGCAGCAAATACCATTACGTCCTATGAAATTTTGCAGACTGTTCATGACGAGATCTGGAGTGAATTGCGTACCCGCAAACCAACCGATAACTTCCGTCGCAATTTGCAGAAATCATACGTTAGTTCCATTGCTTCGCTGCTCGATCCGGCCGCCGCACCGCCCGGACTTGATGGGTTGGTGATATCTATGTCGGCACAAGCCATTGTAAACACCGATATCAAGGCCATTGCGTTGGGGCATCTTACTCAACTGAAAAAAGAAGTAACGGCAGGAATATCAGCTGCGACGAATGCAATTGACCGGGAACATTTACAGTTTGTGCTGCGTCAAATTAACAAGACGCTGGACGAGAAGAAATAAAATAAAATATTGAATATTAAACCGCAGAATGTCCAATGTAGAAGTAAAGAAGATAGCATTTTGTATTTCACTTCTACATTCTACATTGGACATTTAATATTCAATATTCAATATTCATTAATGCAATTTAATTATGAGATCATTCCTATATAAACAAACATATTCTATCGCCCTTGTTATAGTCGTCATCGTAGCCGGCGCCTTCGGTCCACCCCGACCAAGGCCCGGTTTCGCTATTCAGGGAGCTATTCAGGGAGTTACAAACGGAACGGCCTACCTGACGTA
>DASUVL010001199.1:0-6339 GCA_036379015.1 Niastella sp. | reverse complement strand
CAACTGGCCTATATCCCGCTTACATCAATCAATGTATTCCTGTCCATTATAGTTGCCTGTGTTTTATTGAATATTAAGTTCAAATCGGGGATTGCCCGGTTTAAGGAATTCATGGCTGGCATCCGGTTTAAAATAAAAATATATGAAATACCATTTGTGGTTTTAATGGTATTCATTGTATTCGTAAGCGCATGGCGTTGTTTTTATTTCCCCCCTACTCCACGTGACTTAACTTCCGGCGCCGAAGTGATTGCTGAATATGCCATTCGTGAAAAGACCATGATCAATTCGGTGTTTAGCGTTAACCTCGAGAGTACCAACAACGTTTTTAAACCGCCATTTATAACCAGTCTGCAGATCATTTATAAATATGCCAGTTTTGAATTCGGACAGATCTGGTTAAGCACTATTGTTGCCTGCTTTATCATCTTTTTGTATCAGGCACTTACACTTAGTATACACAGGATATTTGCCGGGTTGCTGGTATTGTTTTTCATGGCCATACCCGAAATGTTTGCCTATACCTTTATGGTGTTGTTCGATTACAGCAATGCCGTGTTTTTCTGTTTATCTATTTGGTTCCTCTATCAGTTTTTTCAGAACCAGCAACGCAATTACCTGGCTTTTGCCGGCTTGCTGATGGCTATTGCTACCTACATTCGTTCCGAAACCCTGATACTTGCCTGCTTAATGGTTCCTGGTATCATGTGGTATCACTGGAAGAATAAGACCGGAATGGTAAAGGGATTACTGAGCAGCGCTTATTTTGTAGTGCCTTCTGTATTGTCGTATATCATTTCCGTGTCTATTTACATTAACCGGTACCTGCCGATGAAATACAATATCCAGGGACTGATAAATAAGAACCTGGGAGATGTGTCGCCTTTCTTCACCCGTTTTTCGGAAATCAACAGTACACTGATCTTCAGCGATCGGGGTGTTGGGTACTATGGATATTTTATTTACTTTTTCCTGCTGCTGTTGTTGCTTGAAATAGTGATCAGGCGCAAATTGAACAACACCACCCGTAACTGGTTGTATGCCGTGCTGGTTATATACCTGGGGTTCCCATTGATGGGTTATTTATTACCATTACTTGACCTGAACAATTCTACCAAACGGGGATTGTTTAAAATATTTCCACTGATGTTATTATATATGGGCAGTAACAGCTTGTTGGTAAGCTGGTCGCAACGTATTACGAAATGGGAGACGAAATAAATATTGAATATTGAATGTTCAATATTGAATGTTGAAGGGGTCTAGTCAGCAGGTTGCAGTGACGTTCTGCCACAAACTGATAACCGGGAACTTGCACATTGCCTCGTTGCCTTTATGCCTTGTTGCCTTATTTGCTTAATCCCTTGAACAGCTTAAATTTAGTGATCCCCGCTTTTTGAAGGAAATACTGCATACTCACTCGTAAAACGCCCAATCCATAAATGGAGCTGCGTTTGAAGTTAATGGATGAAGCTTCATCAAAATACTTGGTGGGACAAGTGATCTCGGCTATTTCAAACCCTTTAAAAAAGATCTGAGCCAGCAGTTCGTTATCGAATACAAAATCGTCTGAATTATTTTGGAACGGGATCGACAGTAATACATTCTTATGATAAGCCCGGTAGCCGGTATGGTACTCCGATAACTTCTGATTCATCAGGATATTCTGCGTCATCGTCAGCATCCGGTTGAAAAGGTATTTATACATGGGCATCCCCCCTTTTAAAGCGCCTTTGCCCAAAATACGGGAACCCAGCACAACCGGGTACACGTTATTGGCTATCAGTGATACCATAGGCGTAATTAAAGCGGGCGTATATTGGTAGTCGGGATGCAGCATTACGATAATATCTGCGCCTATTTCCAGGGCTTTCAGGTAGCAGGATTTCTGGTTCCCGCCATAGCCCTTATTTTTTTCGTGCCGTATAATGTGTTGAATACCAATTTCGCGTGCTACGTGAATGGTATCGTCTTTACTGGCATCATCAACAAGGATCACATCATCCACAATCGATCTGTCGATTTCATCATAGGTTGGCCGGAGAGTTTTGGCTGCATTATATGCTGGCAGCACTACTACTACTTTTTGTCCTTTGATCATACTATTATAAACAAACTGTCAAAATATAAAGGATAATCCCAAACCGGGATAATCCGGCAATAATAAAACATTTACGGCATTTTTCACCTGAAAAATTTAATTGCTGGCCTGGCCAGATGACCGGTCGGACGGGGATCTTACTGTGACAATCCGCCAGCTGGCGGAATATTAAATGTCTTAATGAAAATTTTGTCATGGACGATTCAGCTGAAAATATCTATCGCCCGCCTGTGCCAACGGGCAGGCTTTTGGCAGGAAAGCGTAGCATCACTTATCAGGCGTAGGATTGAAGAGAAACAGACACTGATCTTTTTAGCAAGGCATTACCCACTGCGCAATCCAGGCATTTTTTAGGATCGCAATAATGGCTTTTTAATTCCAATAAGGCCTGTGAATCGCAGGCGCTTTTGTTAATAATGCCCAACGCTTCGTAGCCATTGGTAATGGCGTTTCTTTCGGGATCCAGTTCATCTAACCAGTTTAAAGCCCTGTTCTTGTATTGCTCTTCATTATGCAATAATCCGTATGCAAACAGAACAGGCACCACGGCATTGATAATAATTGTATCTATCATCTGATTGCCCAACTTTTTAGGGCGATAAACAGATCTTTTATGAAATGTGTAGTGATGGTCCCAGAACGCACTGGCCGTTACGGTCAGCAGGTTTCTTATATCATTGAGATGTACCGTTTCCCTGATAAATGCAAACAAATGATTTGTTTGATGGATCAACATTGCCAGTTGCGCCAGGCGAACGGTTGGAAAATTAACAGGCCGGGTACGCATAAAATGAGCGGCCTGGCGAATGGGTTCCAGTTGATATTTCGCCTTTACGTGCAGGTATTCCTTTTGTAATATGGTGGGATATTCTTCTTCAAAATTACCTTCCAGCAAACCACACTGTCCAAGCAACAAAGCCTCCAGCATGGGTAACTGATTTTTATACCGGGCAAGCAGGGTTACAGGTAACGTTTTGGCCAACGCCTCAAAGGGTTCAAAATTCAGCACGGCGCCAAAGTTGCGGGCCAGCAACCACCATAAAGTTTCTTCCCAATGCTGGTTGGTTTGCAGCAGGAAAGAAAAAACGGTAGCCGATTTGCGTTGCATCCGTTCTGCCAGCAGCCTTTCGCGCCACGAGATCCAGATGATGCGCGACACTTCCCGCACCTGCTTGCCGCAGGCAATAAACCCGGCGCTATTCATCCAGTGTTCATATTGCTTCAAGAGCGAAACGGGTATTTTGGATTGCAATGAAAAAACCGGAATATGGATGTCCTTTTCGGCCAGGTCGTTTTGCCATACCACGTGCAACACCACGTTGTCGTAATTACGGTCGAGCTGATGCGCATGCCTGAACCAGTCAGACGCTTTTATATGCAATTCAACATGCCCCACCCACAAGGTATCTTCGATCTTGATCTTGGCTTCCAGGAAGTCGGGACCCTGGTTCGTGTTATAACGACCGGGATGAATGATCTGGAAGGCATCGCCATTATCCAGGATCAGGGCTTGTTTATTAAAATACTGGAATTGCCAGAGGTATTGTAATAGCCTTTCTGTCATAGTAATACTATAAGGTAATATTCAATTGGCTACTATGCCAATGCTACTATGAACCGGAGCGACCTTAATCAATAGGAGAAAATACAATAATCAGCTTTCCAAGCTTATTAACTACTAATTAGAGCGAGCGTATAATTGATGTTCGAAAATGCCACCTAAAGCTAACGCACAATTATTACTTTACAAATTATTTATATTTATTCATGCGCGGGTCACGGCTTTCCCATTAGCAAATTAGCTAATTCTGCTACTACCCTGCTAACGGGCAGGCCCATAACGTTATAGAAATCGCCCTGAATAGATTTGATACCCACTACCCCGATCCATTCCTGGATGGCATAAGCGCCGGCCTTGTCGTAAGGTTGATATTTATCAACATAAAAAGCAATTTGTTCCCGGGTAAGTGGGTGAAACCAAACATCCGTGGTATCGGAAAAAGCTACTTCCTGTTGGCCTTTCAACAGCACTACACCGGTGATTACCTGGTGCTTACTGCCTGAAAGACGGGCAAGTATATCCAACGCGTCATCCCGGTCTTTTGGTTTACCGATGATGGTATTTCCCAGCACCACAACGGTATCTGCGGCAATGATGACATTGGTATTATGGTGCAGGAATTCATTTTGTTGTAAGACGGCAATCGCTTTCTCCCGGGCAATATATACAGGCACTTCAGGTACCGGCATATCGGGCGGGTACATTTCGGGGGTAGATTGTACGATAACCTCAAACGGAATTTCTGCCCATTCCAGCAATTGTTTACGCCGTGGCGATTGAGATGCCAGTATGATACGTGTGCCACTCATGTTATGCATAGAGTTTAAAGAACACCATAGATAAGATACCGCTCAACATGATCAGCTTCAACCAGGTGCTTATTGTATGAAAATCGGGCGGCAGTAAGGCTTGTACGAGTTTACGCAACAGGATCAACAAAGGGAGAACAATGAATAGCGCACAATAGGCGGCCGCCCACCACCATTTAAAAGGCAGTATATAAGCCATCATGATTAATACGCCTGTTAGTAAAACGATGAGCCAGGTGGCGGTAAATACTTTGGATGCGTTTATACCCCATACGATGGGCATGGTGCGGCATCCGTAGCGGGCATCCCCGGGCATATCTTCCATATCCTTTACCACTTCCCTGATGAGGGAAATGATGAACGCAAAACCTGCGTACAGGAATGTCAGCCGCATCAATTTCGATGCATCTACCAGCGCATATACATCTGGCTTTTTGATAACAACATAATGCGTTATAAAACCGATCACTAAAATAACCCAGGCGGTAAGCAGTGATATAATGACATTACCACTTAATAATTTCTTCTTGAATATGGTGCTGTAAAACCACAGCGCGGCTACGCAACCTATATTGGCAGGTATCAACCACCAGGCCCTTGTTTTCCAGGCTACGTAAGCACTGCATAAAACGCCCAATCCCGACAGCACAAGATGCCAGATGATGGCCCAGCGGCGTTTAATGATCTTTTCCACCACCAGTTTATCGGGTTTGTTCACCAGGTCAATGTTCAGATCAAAATAATCGTTGATGATATAACCTGCTGCGGCAATCAACACAGAGGCGGCAATGAGGGTAATAAAAACGGGAGTTGTTAGTACCTGCGGCACGCCGGCTTTTTGAAAGACCGGTCGTACAATGCAATACTGGAACAGCAATTGGGTAACGGCAATGAACAACAAGTTCACTGATCGTATTAGGCGTATAAATGCTGCCAGTAGTTTCATTGACTGAGAATTGTGGGATTTTTAGGATATTGGGATTTCGGATGTCGAAATTACTTACTAGCTACATCCGTATGCAACTCCCAGTGATTATTCAGCTTCAACACTTTCTCAATTACCTCGCGCACACAACCTTGTCCACCCGGCAATAAGGAAATATATTTTGCAATCTGTTTAATTTCGGTGGCTGCATCGGCGGGCGCACAAGGCAGTGCTACCTGTTTCATCACTTCAAAATCAGGAATATCATCGCCCATAAACAATACTTCGTTCCAATTCAGGTTATGCTGATGTACATACTCCGTTAATTTGCCCTTTTTATCGGTTACCTGCATGTACACATCGTTTATACCCAACCGGTTCAACCGCTGGGTAACGGCGTCGCTTGCCCCACCGGAGATAATGACCAGCCGGTATCCCTTTTTAACCGCCAGCTGAAGGGCAAATCCGTCTTTAATATTCATCCGCCGTACAAACTGCGCGTCATCAAAAACAAACAGCGTACCATCAGTCAGTACGCCGTCTACATCAAAGACGAAAGTGGTTATCTGCTTAAATTGGTCTAATATATTCATGCTCATTGGAAAGGTGCAAAAATAAGCGGAAAATCCATCTAATTCCAGTGATCAAAGTAAAGAAATAGGCAGGTCCCAAAAATAAACGTCCCAGTTAGGTAACCGGGACGTTGTATATAAAAAAAATCGACTGTTGTTACTGATGTTTATTTACGTTGGCATACACCAGGTTGGTTTGTGTAACCATATCATTTAATACGTTGGTAGCTTCATCCAAATAGGGATCGTTACGCAGTATTTTCAACCAGTTCTTGTAACGTTCCAGTTTGGCGCTGTCAACTTCCAGGCGCTTCATATCTTCCTGTAATGGCGCTATATTCAGTTCATGCGGTAATTTATTCTGGGTCTCA
>DASUVL010001198.1:0-5349 GCA_036379015.1 Niastella sp. | reverse complement strand
TGTCGCGCTTCTTCATCCAGGAGTTCACGTGTTGGTGTTACCTCAGCCCCCCTGCCGGTTAACAGCACCAATACATCTATTTTCCTGGAAGGCCGTTCTTTTGCCATAAATACAATACCTGATCTTGATATAGCCTTTTTGTATGGTGAAACAAATTCAAATGTAAAAGGTTCCGGTTTGTTGAACTCATTTATTGCCTGCAGAATTTCAACAATGGTTGATGCAATTGCTGAATAAAAACCTGATGGTAAATAAATCACAAAATGCATGTTGGCAGTTTTTGCATATGATTTGTCAATTATGACAAAGCGAAGTTAAGCAACCGGGTATAATATTGCCATTGAAATAAAATTTGATTAAAACTTTATGAAAGCAATTGTATTTGATAAAATTGGTCCTCCTCAGGAAGTGCTTGAACTTAGGGATGTTCCTGTTCCTGAAATCGGTGACAACGAAGTCCTTGTCAGAATGGTTTCAGCTTCCATTAATCCAGGCGATTTTTTATTCATACAAAATTTGTATCCTGAACCTAAAAAACCGCAATTCCCCGGTCAAATTGCCGGAAATCATGGTGCAGGAATCATCGAAAAAACAGGAAAGCAGGTTGATTTACAGCCAGGAACGTTTGTGGCATTCAGTTATTACAATACCTGGGCAGAATATGCTGCTGTACCTGTTGAATGGCTGATACCGCTGCCGGTCGGTTACCCAATGGAGAAAGCAGGTCAATTTGTTAATCCTATTACGGCATGGGATCTACTTGACCAGTCTGGTATATTGCCGGGTCAATGGCTTGTGCTTACTGCAGGTAATTCAACTGTTTCAACTATGGTTGCACAGTTTGCGAAGCAAAATGGGGTAAATATTATCTCAATTGTACGTCGCATACAAAAATCGATTGACCTGAATGCGATGGGTACTTCTGTTGTTATTGAGCTTTCCAATTTACAGGGAAGTATTAAAAAGCGAATCATGGAGATTACACAAAATAAAGGTATCAACGGAATTATTGATAACGTTGGCGGTTCTGTTACCGGCGAATTGATCAGGAGCATGGATTTTGGAGGCCAGGTAGTTATTAATGGTGGAATGAGTTTAGATAAATTTGAATTGCATAATTTCGACATTTTGTTGCGGGGCATACAAATCAAGTCCCATGTTTATCGGTACTTCTTCACTCCACCAAAAATTGAAGACATGCCGGTTCTCAGGGAAATCGCTTCAATATCCGGACAATCAAATTTTCAAACAACGGTAGGAGGGATACATAGTTTAGATAATTTTCAAACAGCCATTAATGCCACTATAAATACTCCGGAACGAGGTAAACATATTTTTGAAATTTCGAGTCTAACCCGGGATTTTTCTCTTTGATAACAAAGGGGTTTAGGTTATATGTTAACTGCAATTCCTCTTTGTCCTGGTTCGACAATTCTCCAGTCCGGTTTACCAGAAAACAGGACAAAGTCAAATTATTCGCTTTGTCCTGTTTTGTTTTGGGACATATCTTTTTGAATTAAAACTGAAAACAACACTTACATGTATGGTTTCATCTCATCTTCAATATTCTGTCTCAGCGCCATTAACTTTTTGGCATAATGCTCCATTTCAGTAGCAGCAGGTGATTCAGGTACCCATTTAGGAACAGATACTGTTTTGCCATTATCATCAACTGCTGCAAACACCATCACACAGTGGGTAGTTTTAACTTTGTCTTTACGCCGCGGGTTACCAGCCTGCACATTGATCGCGATATGCATGCTGGTGTTACCGGTATAAATAATAGTAGCCGTAATTTCCACCATATCGCCGATAGAGATGGGTTTGAAGAAACGGATGCCACCCACGTATATTGTCACGCAATATTGTCCGCTCCAGTTGGCTGCACAGGCATAACCTGCCTGGTCAATCCATTTCATTACCGCGCCTCCATGTACTTTCCCTCCGAAGTTAACGTCTGAGGGCTCTGCGAGGAAGCGAAGCGTTACTGTATTGCTGACATTATCAATCATAAGTAATCAGGTTTTGGCCGGCAAATTAAAACACTTCTTTGGTGTTTTCCAGCTGATCTTCTTTTTTACCGTTTTTTATGCTTGGTGCCGGTTTTGCCGAAGCGGTAGGGCTGGGCCCAAACGCGCGGCGTTACACGGCGATCACTGACATGCTATTTCTTGTAGTTTGATCGAAGAACTAAAGTTTAAAGAGTCAATGTGTTTGAATTTCATAGTACCGTTTTCATCTATACTTTCTCCATATCCCTCAATAAAAGTATTTCCACTTTGTTTAAATGCTACCTGCCTGGTCGATTGTATTCCTTCAGACATAAATGTATAATCTGCCAGCAGCAAATTTCCTTGCATCGAGCCTTGAATGGTGCCTTTGTTGCTGTCTTTCTCTTTAAATTGATAAACCAGTGTTCCGGTTATGCTTTCTCCTGCCCGGATTAGTTTCAGGGTAACAGTGTCGGATTGGTTTGCATACTGGTAACAGGTTGCAAGTGAATTCGCTTTTGTGTCGGTTTGAGGATTGGCTTGATTTTTTGTTTCTTTTTGTTGTGTATCACAGGATGCCAATAATCCCAGGAGAATAAAAAAGTACGTTGTTTTCATATAATATCTTGCTTCAATCTGGAAATATACAAAATTTACGAGTTGAAATTTTTCGGGTGAGAGTGGAGGGGAAATTAGCCAAATAGCCAAAATGCCTGAAATACCGAACCTATTACTATGGGAAAACTGTATACAGGTGCAACATTTATGGATTTTTATTATATTGGCATCTTCTACCCAATTTTAACAACACCCCATGAAAAATATCCTGTTTCTTACACTTTCCTTATTGGTATTAACGCTTACGTTTACCGGTTGCAAAAAAGATGATCCATCGTCATCACCAGACGAAAAAGAAGACAGTACCAGAGACATATACATTGCCGGTTTTGACAATGGTTATATTACTTACTGGAAAAATGGCACTGAATATAGACTTTCAGCTACACCGGATGCTAACGACGCGCCAAGTGCAATTGCTGTATCCGGAACTGATGTGTATGTAACAGGGCATGTGGGCTTTACCGCCATGCTTTGGAAAAACAGGGTAGCAACAGCTTTAAACAACGGCAATTCATCCGCACATGCGGGTGGAATTGCGTTCTTAAATAATGATATCTATATTCCAGGATTCGAGTATGGGGCTAATAGCAACTATATTTTGTATTGGAAAAATGGGGTTAAAAATATACTTGCTGCCATTTCAGGAATACCTGCTGCAAACGGAATTGCTATATCAGGGAATGATATTTATATCGCTGGTAATATCGACGACACGGCTGTATTCTGGAAGAATGGGGTTAGGACAACCCTTTCCAGGGCTTCAAATGCAAATGCTATTTTTGTTTCCGGAACAGATGTATATATTGCCGGCAGGGAAGGTGCTAAAGCTGTTTATTGGAAAAACGGTATAAAAACAGTATTGTCTGAAGAAGCTTATCCTTATGCTGTAGCTGTATCGGGCGCAGATGTATATGTTGCAGGAACTGATCATTCTAAAGCCGTATACTGGAAAAATGGTGTAAAATCCATTCTGCCAGCAGGAGAAACAGGCAGTGCTTACGCAACTGCAATATCGGTTGTTGGAACAGATGTATACATTGCGGGTGCTATGCAGTATGCTACAGAAAGTGCCGCCGTTTATTGGAAAAATGGGGTCAGAACTACAGTTGCATCGACTCTGGCAGCTTATGGAAACTGCCGTGCAACTGCAATCGTTGTTGTAGATCGTTAGGTGGGAAGTTTTTCGAGATATTATATTGATAGAACTAAGCAGGTCGAAGGACCTGCTTTTTTGAGCTATAAAAAAATAAATATTTCGGTGGTTGTAAGTTTTAGAAACGAAGCCTGTCGTGATCCAATAATAAAATGAGAAGTCAATGGAATTCATACTGTCTCACCAACGCAAATTCAGCAATTGGAAAAAACTATTGTTCGTATCCTGTTCTGTATCGCTGCTGTATTGCGCCGGTATTGTGCCGGTATTGCTGTTGACTTTGTTCGGGTGTTGTTCGGGTACGCCCTAAGAAACCCAGGGCCGCTTCGAAGAAAACCAAAACAATCTCCGGACAAAGATGAGCGTAAACCCAGCACTACCTTGGCTTCGTTCTGGGGTCGTATCTGGGCCGTACCTGGACTACCCATTTCCCAGGCAAAGGGGTAGTAAATGGGTAGTAAATGGGTAGTGTTTCCCTAGAGAAGGGGTAGTGTTTGGGTAGTCTAAAAGGAGTCTTAAAACGAATCTGGTACAATGTAGACAGTCACACAAACCCACGCATATCCGAACAATTCCTCCTTAACTATGCATAACAGTTGACATTTGTCAAATTGCCCGTTAGGAATCGGGTGGGAGAGAGTATCATCGTGGACTCAATATGGCTAATATTTGTATCGATTGGACTATAGCGTTATAGAAAATCTTTAGCATACCGTTTGGATACTTGATACAAATCGGGGGAGATCTAGGATTGGCGGGTGTTCTATATCGATATAGAAAACGAAATCAATTGGCTCCAGATATCTATCGGGATTGCGACTAGTAAAAAGTAACGGACCAAGTCAAATTTTGGGGATGCTGTACATCGTCACAAGTACGAGACGAATTCTAGGCATACTGCCTCGTCCTAAAAAAACTATACACTTTAAATTTAAAATGTATGGAAACAAAGGACCAGGAACAACAGTTAATTGGACGCTATAGGGCCAGAGGCACTTATGACAAAAGATTTATAGCTGATGTATTAGAACAGATTTACAACGGGATGCCCCGGCAACAGGCATGTGATAAGTATAATGTTAACCCTCGAACTTTAAGACATTGGATAGAGACTGATAGGATGGGCATTAGATCAGACAATCTTAATAAACCGCTTTCCAATCAGGTTAAAAGATCCATAGTACGGGCCGTTGAGAGTAAAAGATTGAGTATTAAAGAAGCCCGAATGACTTATGGTATTCGATCTGATTCAACAATCAGGAAATGGATGAGGCAATTTCAGCAAGAAAATGGCGAACTTGCACTCGTCAACGAAAGTGGGATGAAGAAAAAGAAACCAACCCAAGATAATTCTACAGATAATAATCAAGATATCAAGGCTTTACAAAAGGCCTTAGCGGATGCCCAACTCAAAGTTGCGGCCCTCAATACGCTCATTGATGTGGCAGAAGAACAGCTTAAAATCAACATAAGAAAAAAGCCTGGCGCCAAACAGTCCAACGATTAAAACAGGATTTTCCTAAAGCAGGAATAGGAAAGTTATGTCAACTGTTTGGCAAAACCCGTCACGCCTTTTACGACCAC
>DASUVL010001197.1:0-8025 GCA_036379015.1 Niastella sp. | reverse complement strand
TAAAGATCCAGATTGAATTTAACCCGGCTAAAGTACAGGCCTATCGTTTGATCGGTTACGAAAACCGGATACTGGCTGCTGAAGATTTTAATGACGATAAAAAAGACGCCGGCGAACTGGGATCGGGCCATACCGTAACGGCTTTGTATGAAGTGATCCCGGCAGGGATAAAAAGCGAGTTCTTGGGTAAGATTGATTCGCTTAAATACCAACCCGCAAAAACCATTACAGTAACCACCGGCGGTGATGAATTAATGACAATCAAATTGCGCTATAAAAAAACCGATGGCGATGTGAGTAAACTGATCGTTCATCCGGTGACCGATGCGCATCTCGCACTGGCCAATACATCTGAGAATTTCAGGTTTTCTGCAGCCGTGGCATCCTTCGGTATGTTGTTGCGTAATTCTGCCTTTAAACAGGACGCTTCTTTCCAGCAGGTGGTTTCCCTCGCTAAAAGTTCAAAAGGAACCGATGCTAACGGGTATCGTCAGGAATTTATCAATCTCGTTCAGGCGGCCGGGTCATTAATAACTAAAAAATAAAAAACTTCTAAAAACTCTATTATGTTTTCTACGTATAAACCGGTGGTATTGATGGCATCAATACTGCTAACGAACCTTATTGCCTGTAATAATTATGACAGTAAAGAAAAAACGGCTGATATAACGATGGCTGAAACCAAACAAAAACCTCTGTTTAATGCCAACAACAAAGCGTATAATGAACTGGCGGATTCCACGGCGCCTGTACCGGCTGCAGCCAACGAAGAACAGCCAAAACAACCGGCTACATCGGCGGCGGCTCCAAACGTTGACTGGGATAAAAAGATCATCAAAAACGCTGCGTTAACGGTTGAAGCAAAAAGTCATAAATCGTTTAATGATTTTGTACATGAACAGGTAAAACGAACTGGTGGTTATGTGGCCGAAGAAGAGCAAATTAAATCGGAATATAAGATCGAAAACATCGCTACCATCAAGGTGCCTGTTGATCAGTTTGATAACCTGGTAAAAGCAATAACATCCACCAAAAATGAAAATGTAGTGTCGCAAAAAGTTACTTCACAGGATGTAACCGGTGAAGTAATAGATACCCGTTCCAGAACAGAAGCCAAACGGCAGATACGGGGGCGCTACCTCGATTTATTGAAGCAGGCAAAAAATATGGAAGACATTCTAAAGGTGCAGGAGGAAATAAACAACATCCAGGAGGAAATTGAAGCAGGCTCAGGCAGAGTAAGCTATCTCACTCATGCCGCAGCCTACAGCACCATACAGCTTACATTTTATGAAATTTTAAATGCTTCAGCAGAACGTGATGCTAACCCGGGCTTCGGCCAAAGGGTAATAAATGCCCTGGGCAATGGAATGGATTGGGTAGGAGAGATGCTGGTAGTAGTTCTTACCCTATGGCCATTGTGGTTGTTGTTAGGCGGTGTTTGGTGGTTTTTCAGAAGATGGAAAGCGAAACCAAAATCGAGTCAGTAGATAGGATTGCAAAATTGGGTCGGTTCCGCCCGCCTTGCTTCGTGCTCCGTCGCTGTAACTATGTCGCAAGCGACTGAAGCTACGCGACCCCCGACTCGTAGGGCCGCCAAAGCTTTAGCGGTGGCGGACCGTTCACCTTGCATGAAAACCACCATATAAAAGGGTGAGCCTCCGCCGGCCTTGCTTCGTGCTCCGTCGCTGTAGCTATGGCGCAAGCGACTGAAGCTACGCGAAGGCGCAGTTGCCGCGGACTCACCCTTTGCTATTTTTTCCTAAATTTGGTCCATGAGCAAAAAGAAGATCGTCGTATTGACCGGTGCAGGCATCAGCGCCGAAAGCGGACTAAAAACATTTCGCGACAGTGACGGGTTATGGGAAGGATATGATGTAATGGAAGTTGCTACCCCACGTGCCTGGAAAAAGAATCCAGCCCTGGTGCTGGAGTTTTATAACCAGCGGCGCAAAAATGTGCTCGATGCAGAACCCAATGCCGCCCATTTCGGATTGGCAAAACTGCAGGATGATTTTGATGTAACGATCATTACCCAAAATATCGACGACCTGCACGAACGGGCAGGCTCCAAAAAAATATTACACCTGCATGGTGAAATATTTAAAATGCGCAGTGAAAGGGATCATAATCATTCGCTGGTATATGACATTCGCGGCGATATAAACCTGGGCGACAAGGCCGATGATGGTGGGCAATTGCGTCCGCATATTGTTTGGTTTGAAGAAGAAGTGCCCATGATCCAACGGGCTGTTCCGGTTGTGCTCAGTGCCGATATTTTTGTGGTAGTGGGTACTTCCCTGGTAGTATACCCGGCCGCCGGTCTGGTTAATTTTGCGCCTATGGAAATACCCAAATATGTAATCGATAAGCAAATTCCCAACACCACGAGTGTATTAAACGTGACCAATATTGAAAAACCGGCAACGCTTGGTGTACAGGATCTCATTACATTATTAAAAAGCTAGGCAGCCTGCAAAAAAACGCAGCCATACATTAATACATTTTAATGCGAATGCCATTGCACATAACATTTCGTTCACATATTTTTGTAACAGGTGGTAAAGGATTTGCATAGTTTAATCAACTATCAACTGTGTTGCTTTATTGATATGCGATAAAATTTACATGCAATGGCGATTCCTTCCGTAACTACATCCTTGAAAAAATACAAAGGCAAATGGGGCCAGGCCGAAGTAAAGCACTTACTAAAACGCACCCTGTTCGGTGCTAAAAAAGAAGATATAGATCATTTCACTGCAAAATCGCTCCGGTATTCCATACATCATTTACTGCACACTGAGGAACCCATTCCTGCACCGCCTGTCAACAACTATAACGATGATAAATATACGGACGAAGAAATTCAACCTGGTGCAACCTGGATAACCGCCACTAAAGTCAGTGGCATGAACAGTGGCCGCAGAAGAAATTCGCTCAAAGCCTGGTGGATAGGCTGTATGGTCAATCAACAACCAACCCTGCGCGAAAAAATGGTGTTGTTCTGGCACAATCATTTTGCCACGGAGACCAATACAATTGATAATCCCACCATGATCTACAAGCATAACATATTGCTACGGCAATATGCTTTGGGAAATTTTAAGGCAATGGTGCGGGCTGTTACGCTGGATGCCGCCATGCTCAAATACCTGAATGGAAATGCCAATACCAAAAAAGCGCCCGATGAAAACTATGGCCGCGAATTACAGGAATTATTTACAGTAGGCAAAGGCCCTGGATCGCAGTATACCGAAGCCGATGTAAAAGCAGCTGCCCGCATATTGACCGGTTTTCGCATCGAGAATAAAATATTGCCCGATGTGCGTGGCATATTTGATGCCGGGCGACACGATGAAAATGATAAACAATTCTCCGCATTTTACAACAACCAGGTGATTAAAGGCCGCAAAGGAAAAGAAGGGGAGTCGGAGCTGGATGATTTGCTGAACCTCATCTTTCAGCAACCGGAAGTGGCCCGTTTTATCTGCCGCAAATTGTATCGGTTCTTTGTATACCATCAGATAGATGAGGCAACGGAAAAAACGATCATAGAACCCCTCGCCCATACTTTCCGTCAAAGCAATTATGAAATAAAACCGGTGCTGGAAAAGTTATTGAGCAGCCGGCATTTTTTTGATATGGGCAACCGGGGCGGCATTATTAAAAGCCCTGTTGATTATGCGGTTGGCCTGTGCCGTGAATACAACATCACGTTTCCCGGTGATGACAGTTATGCAGACCAATATGGGTTGTGGAATAATATCCGGGACACCGCGGCACAAATGCAGCAGAATATCGGCGACCCGCCCAATGTGGCCGGCTGGCCGGCGTATTACCAGGAACCGATGTTCGATAAATCCTGGATCAGTTCTGATACCCTACCCAAGCGCACGGCCTTTACCGATCGCATGGTGAACAATGGTTTTGCGCGCAATGGTAAAAAAATAAGCATAGATCCGGTTCAATACGCTGGGCAATTATCAGCGCCCGGTGATCCCAATAAACTGATCGATGAACTGGCAACGTTGTTGTACGCCGTTGAGCTACCGGCCGAAGAAAAACAGTATATGAAAACTAGCATTCTGTTACAGGGATTACAGGGCATGGCCAGTGATCATTACTGGACTGATGCGTGGAAAAAATTGCAGGATAACCCCGCTGATCCAGCCAACGCAAAAAATGTTTCCAATAAACTGAAGAACCTGTTGAAATACATGATGAGCCTTCCCCAGTATCAGTTAATGTAAAAACCATCACTATGAAACGCAGAAGATTTTTAAGAGACACTATTACGGGCGTGGTATTACCCACTTTTCTGCAAGGCATTTCATTGAAAGCGCTGGCGGGTTTACCGGGCGTGCATGCCAGGCATGCCGGCCTGAATGACGATCGCGTACTGGTGCTCATTCAATTGGCTGGTGGCAATGATGGCATTAACACCGTAATTCCTTTCGATCAATACAGCGCCTATACAGCAGCCCGGCCAAACATCTTTCTTCCCCAGGAAAAAGTGTTGCCGCTGAACGGTTTTGAAGCTACCGCTTTTAACCCGGCCCTGGCCGCTATGCAGCAATTGTTCAATGAGGGCAAACTTGGTGTGGTGCAGGCGGTAAGTTATCCCAAACCCAACTTCTCACATTTCCGGGCAACCGATATCTGGATGACCGGTACAGATAGCGATAAAGTGTTATCATCAGGTTGGGCCGGCCGATTTTTAAATGATGTATTCCCGCAATTCCCCGATAACTATCCCAATGAAGCCATGCCCGATCCGCTGGCTATACAGGTAGGTTCTGTTGTGTCTACTGCTTTACAGGGACCTTTATTTACCATGGGAATGGCTATCAGCAATCCCGCCGGTTTTTATAAACTGGTAGAAGGAAAAGTAAATGTAAATGCCAACTCACGCTGGGGCGAGCAGCTCGATTATATTGAGCTCATGAGCCAGAAAACCGATCAATATGCCACTGTAATAAAAAACGCAGCGCAAAAGGTGCCCACCCAATCGCCTGCTTATCCTGCTGCCGGAAAAAATCCGCTGGCCGATCAGCTAAAGATCGTCGCCCGCCTGATTGCCGGAGGTTTGAAAACAAAGGTCTATATGGTTAGTACCGGTAGTTTTGATACGCATGCCAAACAAACCGAGGCGGATACCACCACGGGAACGCACGCCAAGTTGTTGCAGCGTGTATCTGAAGCTGTGGGCGCTTTTATGAGCGATCTGCAATTCCTGCAAATGGAGAACCGGGTTATGGGTATGACCTTTTCAGAGTTTGGTCGCAGAATAAAGAGTAATGCCAGTGGTGGCACCGATCATGGAGCGGCAGCGCCGGTATTTTATTTCGGAAGTAATATAAAGCATGGCATCATTGGTACTAATCCGGTTATTCCAACCACGGTAACTGTGAATGATAATGTGCCTATGCAGCACGACTTCAGGTCGTTATATGCTTCTGTATTGCAAAACTGGTTTAATATGCCTGCACAGGAGGTGCAGCAAATTTTGATGGGCGAGTTTCCCCTATTGCCTATTGTATGATGGTATCAATTGCTTCAAAGCTGATCCCGTTTTTGCTCAATTCCTGTAAAACAGGTTCATAAACGGAAGACATAACCGGAATGTGTAAACCGGTTTCCCGGATGTTTCCCTGCAATATCTGTTTGGCTGCAATGCCCAGTGGTAATCCGGTTGTTTTGGCCATGGCGGTATTCAAATGGTTCTCCCCTTTTACAACCAGGCTGCATTTGGCAATGTGTTGTTGTCCTTCCAGCTCATATCCAATCTCATGTTGCAGTACCACCAGATCTTTATCGGCCGGTTGCAGCAGCAGTTTTTGTTCCATAGCAAATTGCAGTACCTCTGCTGCACTGCATTCGCCTCTGTTGATCAGCGTTTGATCGTCGTCCATACCCAAAAAGAAAAGCTGTTTCATTGACAGATTGGCTTCGTGCATTTGTCCGGCTACTGTAGCTGCCGCCTGCGTTTTAATGGAATCCAGGTTTACATCCATCAACTGCCCTTTGTTATCAACCATCATAAATTCCTGTAAGGCTTTTCTTTCATCTTCATTGGCTTCCTGCTCTGCCTCCAGCAGTTGTTGCAATTTTTCGAGTAATTGTTTGGTTTGCGCAAAACGGGCGGTCAATTGTTTTTCGATCCATGCGCCAAAACCATGCGTTGCAAAATGTTCCTGGAAGAACTGTTGCAGCGTCAATCCATCGGTATGATATAATGTAGAGGCATCAGTAAGTTTTAGATCTACCACATTTTTCCAGCCAAAACAAAACTCAGGATAGCGCAAGGTAGTACGGATAAATGTAGGCACATCATGTAATCCATACAGCGGCATATAGGACAGCGAATCGCGATTTGGATACCAGGCCAAAAAGCCCAGGTCGGGTATATGAATAACGCGGTTGGGATCGAAGAGCTGTTCGTATGGTAAATGGAAAATAGCGCCGTTCTCTTTAAATACAGCCCCATCCTTACCGGCCAGCACCACATTGTGTGGGTTCCAGGTCATTTTATAATGCCAGGGATTATCATTGCTTTCCGGTGATATCAAACCACCGCAATGCGATTTGAAAGAGGTGATCGTTCCGCCGTTGGCCTTTATGCGATGGATGTGTTGCATGGCGCTCATATGGTCGATACCCGGATTGAACCCCATTTCACACAAGAATAACAAGCCTTGCTGTTTGATGGATTCGTGCAGGTTGGCTATTGATTCATCAACATAAGAAGGTGTGAGTAAATTCTTTTTATACTGAAAACAATCGGATGCAATTAATACATGCAGAGCAGGGGGCAATAGCGAAATAACAATATCAGCGGCGGCAATCAATTGCTGGCGTAAGGTTTCATTTTCTGGGTGTATGGCCACCGTATGTGCAGCATTACCGGGTGGCAACAGTGTTTGTACCGGGGGCACTTCAGCAACGGTAATATACCAGTTGTTGGCAGCAGCTTCTTTTACCAGGTAGTCGATCAAAGAGGTCGAAGACTTCCCCGCCCCAAACACTAAAATATACTTCATGAAAAAGTAATATTATGCAAGATAGGGAGAATACGCGTGAATGGTCAATGGTGAATCGTGAATGGTGAATGGTCAATGATTTCGCGTTCGGCGTTAAGCGTTGTGCGTTTTGCTTGCAGTTGTATTTTTCCCCCTTCAGGGGGTTGGGGGCATAAAAAAAGCCGGTGATAAACACCAGCTCTTTTGGTTTTGAACCGTCCCTTATTTAATATTTTTAGTTTAGAATGATCGTGCCCATATCAAGCGTGCTTCCTTCTACCACTTCTACCTGTTGACTATCATTCCTGAAAAAATTATTCTTTGTCACTGTCACTCTCCACGAACCGGGTTTAACCCTTAACCGGAACTTGCCTTTGTTCACCATCGTCTTTAAAGAATCTTTGCCATTGACTGCATAAACCCAAACCGAATCCCTAGCTGACACGTTACCTGTTATGTTAGATTCGCGCATGGCTCGGGATGCATGAAGGCCTATAACCACACTTACGACCCCGATAAAGGTGGCAACAGTTTTATCCATAAAGCAAAGGTTTTTTAACTTCCTCGTATGTATCAATCGCTTGTAATTACCTATACTTTAAAAAAACTGTGCCAGACAATTATTAGGTCTAAAAACTATGCCAGACGCGATAAATGTGGAAAAACGAATTGCATTTGTAGAAACTTTTCAGAAACCTGTTTGCGCAAGCCCCAAAGCTTTTGAATTAATGCTGGTGACTGTGTAATCAATGGTTATACCACGATTGGTTCGGGGTACTTCCAGCGTTCTTCTTTTGCCGGGAGGAACATTATTAAAGATGAGTGTTTGCGTTTTTACGAGTTTCTTTTCCGGTCCGAAATACTTGATCTCAACCGATACCTGGTCGAGCGTATACAGGCTACTGTTCAGAACAGTCATATCCAGATCGGAAATACCACCCAATATACCCACCTTGAAGGCACTGGCTTCTACACGCACCTGCTCGTAAATGTTTTTACGGGCTTT
>DASUVL010001196.1:0-2820 GCA_036379015.1 Niastella sp. | reverse complement strand
TGGGCCAAACGCTGGAACATGTTTATTTGCGCTATCATTTTATCATATGCCATAAAAAGCTTTATAGTTTTTTCGGGTTGTTACCGCGGTATTTGTCCCGATAAAAAAGCAGGTTTATGGATCATGCTGTTATCTGCGATCATCATGATGGCAATGGCGTTGTTCCCTGATATAAAGGTGAAGGAGGAGGAGAAGAAGAGTTGATAAGTTAATAAGTTGATGGTGTTGATAAAGGAACCCAAATTCCCTTTACTTTACCAGTTTGCCAACCTGGTACCACGGTAAATATCTTGCATGGAAAGTGATATCCTTACAGTTGGTATAAGAACTGTTTCCTCCAGTATTTTGTATTCTTGCGGTTCCCAGTGGTTATGCGTATTAATTCGCCAACTTTTTACGCTAATATTCTCGGTATCTATTAGTATGTATTCTTTAAGCGTGGGGATATCGCGGTAAAGTTCAAATTTTTTGCCCAGATCATAGGCCCTGGTGGATGGTGATAATATTTCAATGATGATGGTGGGTTCGGTAATTGTATCTTCTTCGGCGCTATCATTTTCAGCTGCATCACCGCAATAGATCGCAATATCGGGATAGGTGAATAATGTATTTTCGGGAATATGCATTCTCATATCACTACCAAAAGGTCGGCAGGGTTTACCTTTCAATCTTATAGCAAGTTCTCCAAAAACATTTGAAAAAAGCCAGTTATGCCTCGGGCTTGCGCCGGACATGGCGAATATTTCACCCTGGTAGTATTCATGTTTCACATCTGAAGCACGTTCCATTTCAAGATACTCTTCAATGGTATAGCGTTTTTTGCTATAGTCCAGTGCTGCTTCTTTCACTTCAGAGTTACGCTCCATTTCAAGGTATTCTTGAAAGGTGTAGTATTTATTGCTGTTGCTCTCTGCTGGTCCCTTCTTTTCCATACCCTTAAGGTACAAATATCATATGAATTATCTTTCAAATATTTTAGCCACTCCAAATGCTGCACTGGCTGCTACAGCACCTATCAGCATCACTTTTAATGCACCGGTCCAGGGATGCACGCCCGTCATGCGGCTTTTAAAATAACCAAATACAAAAAGGCAGATCAGTGTAACGATAGCGGAGATCTCCAATGCTTCTACCGGTGTATCAATAAAGAAATACGGACTTAACGGTACCAGTCCGCCTACCACATACGATAAGCCGATGTTCAGGGCCGATTTGGTAGCGCGCCGTGGATCTGGCTTGTCTAACCCCAGTTCGTACTTCATCATAAAGTCAACCCATTTCTTTTTGTCTTTGGCAATTTCTTCTGCGGCTTTATATTGAACTTCTTCGCTGAGACCGAGATTCCCGAAAAATTCCCGTACTTCTTCTTTTTCTTTTTCAGGAACCAGTTCTACTTCTTCATATTCTCTTTTCAGTTCGCTGTTATAATGATCGCTCTCTGTTTTGCCGGCCAGGTAACCACCCAATCCCATGGCAATGGAGCCGGCGGCAATTTCTGCAATACCGGCAATAATGATAATGCCGGTTGAACTAACAGCACCGCTTAGGCCCGCTGCCAATGCAAAAGGTACGGTGAGTCCATCACTCATGCCTATTACAATATCTCTAAGCCACGCGGCGCTTTCTAAATGTTCTTCCTGGTGTTCCATACTTAAAGTTGTAAGTGCTAAGTTTTAAGATCTAAGTCAGCTGCACGCTACACGCTACACGCGAAAACACAACCTGTATTTCCATTAGCACATCAGCACATTAGCAAATTATCACATTAAGCTTTCCAGGCTCTTCTTAATGATGCCTACACACTCAAGTATTTGTTCCCGGTTAATTACCAACGGCGGGGCGAACCGGATCTTATCACCATGCGTAGGTTTGGCGAGCAGACCATTATCTTTTAAGGTAAGACATAAATTCCAGGCGGCATTCTTATCGGGATGATCAATTACAATAGCATTCAACAAACCTTTCCCACGTACAACAGAAATAAAAGGTGATTGCAAAGCCCGTAATTCCTTTCGTAATAACTCGCCCATAGCCATGGCGTTTGCTGCCATGTTCTCCTCTTTAAGAACGGTCAATGCTTCAATGGCTACACGACATGCGAGCGGGTTGCCTCCATAAGTAGATCCATGTTCGCCGGGTTGTATGGTTAGCATGATATGATCATTGGCCAGTACCGCCGACACAGGTACCGTTCCACCACTAAGCGCTTTGCCCAATATAAGAATATCAGGTTGAATGTTCTCGTCATCACAGGTTAGCATGCTGCCCGTACGGCATAAGCCGGTTTGTATTTCATCGGCCATGAATAATACATTGGCGGCTTCGCAATACTGTTTGGCCCTGGCCAGGTAACCATCATCGGGCACTACTACACCTGCTTCGCCCTGAATAGGTTCAACCAGAAAACCGGCAATATGGGGATCCTGTAATGCTTTTTCCAAAGCCGGAAGGTCATTGTATGGAATTACGGTAAACCCCGGCATATAGGGACCGAACTGGTTACGGGAAGATGCATCGGTACTGAAAGAGATAACGGTGCTGGTGCGGCCATGAAAGTTTTCACTACATACAATTATAGTTGCTTTGTTTTCAGGAATGCCTTTAACGGCATATCCCCAGCGGCGGCATAGTTTGATGGCCGTTTCTACGGCTTCAACGCCTGTGTTCATCGGTAGCACTTTATCGTACCCGAAAAATTTGGTGATAAACTCGGTATACTCGCCCAATGCATCACTGTAAAATGCTCTTGAGGTCAGCGTGAGCTGTTGCGCCTGCATTATAAAGGCGGCAATGATTTTAGGATGACAATGCCCCTGGTTA
>DASUVL010001195.1:0-3099 GCA_036379015.1 Niastella sp. | reverse complement strand
ACATGTTTTTGTTGAAAAACCACCGTGCTTTTCTTTATCCGAACTGCAATCCCTAATAAAATTGCAGGGGCAACAACATGGTATGCCCGGGTTACAAAAGCGCTTCAGCACCATCAATCAACTGCTTGAATCGCACCGGTTAAAACCAACCACTTATAGTTGCCGTTATCTTACGGGCGCATACCCCGAAGGGGATGCCGTATTTGAATTATTTATTCACCCGGTTGATAATTGCATTCAGTTGTTTGGCGAAATAAAGGACATTCAGATCAACACCTCAGCCAAAAACAATGTAACCAGTTTTTTATCTGTTCAACACACAAACGGAGTAACTGGTATGGTCCATTTGTCAACCGACCATTCCTGGCAATGTGCGGTAGATGAGTTGGAGATCAATACCAATGAAGCCATTTTTCAAGCCTCCTACCCCAATAAACTGGTGAGCATAGAAAAGCCGTCGCATTTTTTGAATATCCCTTTCGAAAAAATATTCCAAACACCTGTAGTTAAAAAAGTATATCTCGATAACACGGGTTTTATACCGGTAGCCAATAAGAACAATATTGCGATGCAGGGCTTTTCAGGAGAAATTGCTCATTTTACGAACAGCGTAGAAAAAAACAAATACAGCGGGAAGCATAGCTTACAAAGCCTGATTACTACGTATGAAGTACTTGAAAAGATAAAAGCGACTCTTGGCCACAGGCAGTAGTTATAGCTTGTTTTCGAGCTTGTTGAAATATTCCTTGTAAGTAACATGCCTGTCGGCTTCCCATTGATAATAGCCGAATAATTTGGAAGTTAAGAATTTGCCGAAATACTTTTCAAAAGTCCGGTACAGGATCACATCGTATTTACGATGAAAGTTAAGCCAGCACTGGTTGCAATTGTGAACATATTCCTTATGTATTTGCTGGGTAGGTTTTCCGTTAAAGATCTCATCGAGGCTTTTTTCAAAAACGTTTCCGATCTTAAGGTCAAGGTTCTGGCAAATAGGCACTTCCCCATCCGGCAGTATAACCAGGCTATCTAAAATGCTATAACAACGCATTTTCAAATTATTTTGCCGCCACTCGTTATACAAAACCAGGAAATCATAATTTTCACTGAACTCTTTAATAATATCGGGGATCTTTGCTGTAAAATTTTCCCGCAGTTTCATTAAATCGTGCTTGGGCACCGATAGATCGCCGGTAAGCTCAAGCTGCTTTTGCGCCTTTGCTTTATCAAACACACCGGAAGCTTTCAGTTCTTTTACATCGGCAAATTGCAGTTGATCTTCTCCCTTATGACTACCAATTTCCGTATCATGGGCTTTATCTACGGTATCAAAAAAAGCAATATCATTGTAAATGCCTACCCGCATATCGATGCCGAATTTTTTACAAACCTCGGCCACATGCCGCATGTCCTCGAAATCATTATAGGGTGATAGCGTAAACATAACTGAAACAGGCAATACATTATGCAACTGTTCAATGACAGTAAGCACACTTTCATATCCTGCTTTGCCCCGCATATATAAATAAGTATCGGCCGTACCATCTAACGAGATCAATAATCGCTTTGGCGGAAACTTCTTTACCGCCTGGATCAGTTTTTCAGGTTTTAAGCAATTCGACAACAGGTCAAACTGGGGATGGTTCTGATGAAACCATTCCATTATTTGTTCTGCTTCGGGATGCAGCATAAACTCTCCGCCTTCCAACCCTACCGCCGTACCTGGTGTTATACACTTGCTTTGCATGATCTCTTTTATCTTTTCAAACGGCAGGTAATGCACAGGACGTTTGGCCCAGATAAGACAATGCTTGCAGGCAGAATCACACAGATCCGTAGCATAGATCATTAAGGTGGACAATTTCTTATTGCCCGGGAAAATTTGATTATGTAGGAACCGATGACCCCGCTTTATATAACTTGACAGGTTATACATATTTATTTTGAAGTGCTATTACTGAAATTAAAATAAATTACCGCCAAAACAGGCAAAGCTATACAATATTTTCACCAGCCCCGGTTTTAAAGCTGCACCCACTTTTTATTATTCCAATAAACGGTCACATCTTCCGGCAAAGGCGAAATAACAATAACCGCCTCTTTACTTTCTGTTACTTGTGTCGCCGGTTCTGTTTTGCTTATTACAACCCGGGGTGGAATGTATACCAAACCGTTTCTTGTTTGGTGATTGATAGTTTCGGGTAATAATAAAACGCTATCGCGTTTAACCTGGTTTACTATTTTTACCGAAGCGGTATCCAGCATATGCACTAATAACGCCTCCTTTAAACCACTTCTGAAAACATAAGCACCATCTATTTCATCAGGCAGGTTTACCACATACAATTTTCCTTTACCAGCCTGGTTGTTCGCCATTTTTAAAAGGGTAGAAACAGCCACAGAAGCCTTGTGCCAATTATAGTTTGTTATTTCAAGAAAACAGATATTATAAGTTACTATACCGGCAATAACTACCGGCAGGCTTCGCCTGTTTAACAATAAATTTACCAGGCAAAAAGAGATGAGTATACAGAAGAAAAAAGAAGGAAAATGTAGAAACCGGTCACTTTCCGATGTGTGCGTGCTAATACCAAAAAGAAAGGGTATTAACAGGGCAATGAACAGCGAACCCAGCATGGCTAACAAGTAACCTGTTGCTGTCCTGTCATTTCCAAACTTTTTCCAAAGCCTTACTAAAACCACACCTGTTATGATCGCAAGCAATAAAAAAAGAACGATCATGATCCGGCTATCCGACATAGGCGGTAGAAAAAGGCGTTCCAGCACTTTCCCTGATTTCAACAATACACCTAACACATCCAATTTAAAAAAACCGGCCCCATAATCGCCAGTAATGGTACCCGAAACGTTTACGCGAACAATAACATGCAGCACTAATGTAAACAACATGCACCCCATCAAGGCCAGGTGCATTTTAAAGTTTGACGATATTGCCAATAACCATATATTAATGGTTGACGATGTTGCCAATATCCATATAAATACCATGGCCGGCAAAACCATTACCGATTCATACCCCGTCATGCCAATAAAATAACAAATGGCTACCCCTGCCATTTTCTGATAGGTGTTCCAATG